>NZ_JBHOFD010000023.1:0-122400 GCF_046543445.1 Paenibacillus nanchangensis | reverse complement strand
TCCGCGTTTTGGCAAAGTTCCGGACTCAGAAGCACCTATTTACGCGGAGGAGCCATAGTTTGTATGTTTTCGGTACGAATAAGGGCCTTGGAGTCCGCCAAGGCATACCAAAGCCCAAGAATTTCAGAAATAACGGCCGCTGGGTCCGCGAAGACCTCCGTATCGCGTTCTGTGGTAATCCGCTGCGGGTGTGTCACAGGATAGGGGTCGTAGATCGATCTGACAATAAAAGGTGTAGATCCAGGGTTGATAGCATTTCGTAACCCATCACGGTATCGTTTGACTGACCCTGATTTCCTTAATTTATAGTTTGCATACACGCCCTAGACTGAATCATTACAAGAGAGGAAAAAGGAGACGGTACGGAGGCAATTTGGAGATGGAGGAGTGAACGCGAGCGCCTTTATCTTCGGAGTTCTACGCTCGATTCAGACTCAACGTTTGACATACAGGATGGCGGGGATGGCACGGAGGGAATTGGGAGCTGCCGAGCGGTAGCGGAAGCCTTATTTTCGGAGTTCTACGCTCGATTCAGACTCAACGTTTGACATACAGGATGGCGGGGATGGCACGGAGGGAATTTGGAGATGGAGGAGCGAACGCGATTGCCTTTATTTTCGGAGTTCTCCCGCTAACTTAAATACCAATCAAGAACTCCGAAAATAACAGCAACCGAAAATCCCAAATTCGCCGCAGTGACAGCCCCGACCCACCTGTATGTCATTTGTTCAGTCTATTTAACAAAACAATACTGTGAAAGAAAACAAACAAACTTTAAAAGATAGTTGATTCAGCGCCTCCGCCCTTCTGGATTAAGATAAGCGTGGAGGTGCTGTTATGGAATTATCCCAATCAACGGGCGGAGGCAAGTCGCTGACCGCCAAATCCAAAAAAAACCGCAGAAAAATAGGCGACCGCTGGCTGCCTTACGCGCTGATCGCGCCAACGATTCTGCTGATAGCCGGGCTGCTCGTGTTCCCGATCTTCCGGGTGTTTGATCTCAGCGTGCAGAGCTATGATTTCACCCGGCTGCAGGAAGCGGGTTATATCGGATTTGAGAATTTCCGCAACATTTTTACGCAGGATGATCTCTTCTACTCCTCGCTCTGGATCACCGTCAAATGGGTGCTTGTCGAGGTGGTGCTGCAGCTTGTGTTTGGCTTGATCGTCGCGCTGCTGCTGAACCGCTCCTTCCGGATGCGCGGCCTGGTCCGCTCTCTGGTGCTTGTCCCTTGGGCGGTATCGGGCGTGCTGACCACCATGCTGTGGTCGCTGATGTTTAACCAGCATATCGGGATTATAAACGATATTCTGATGAAGCTCGGAATTATCCACGAAAACATTGCCTGGCTGGCCAACATTGATACGGTTTTCGGTTCTGTTGTTGTCGCCGAGCTGTGGCGCGGCATTCCGTTTTTCGCCATCACGCTGCTGGCGGCGCTGCAGACGATTCCAAACGAGGTGTACGAATCGTGCGCGGTGGACGGCGCGGGCCCGGTCAAAAAACTCTTTTTTATCACGCTGCCTTACCTGAAAGAAAGCATTGTGTTCGCCACGCTGCTGCGGGCGATCTGGGAATTTAACTCCATCGACATGATCTTCACCATGACCAATGGCGGACCGATGGACATGACGACCACCCTGCCGATTTACATGATGAAGACATCGATCCTTGAGGGGAACTACGGTTACGGTTCGGCGCTCGGCGTCGTCACCTTCGCTTTCCTGATGATTTTCGTCATTGTGTACCTCAGAATGAACCGTTCGGGAGGGATGCAGGATGAATAGCAAAGGCTGGCGCAAAGCCGGATCCAACCTGATGTTCTATATCCCGCTTGGAATCACGCTCCTGTTCGTGCTGATTCCGTTTCTGTGGGCGATCTCCACTTCGCTGAAGCAGGAAGCCGACGTGCTGAGCGGCACAATCCGGTACATCCCGAGTCCAATCACCTTCGAAAATTTCGTTCAGGTGTGGAACGACAACAATTTTTCGCAATATTTCATGAACAGTCTGCTTGTTTCGGTGCTGTCGGTGGTGGCGATTACGGCGCTGTCCGTCATGAACGGTTACGCCATGAGCCGGTTCAAGTTCAAGGGCAAAAACGCCTTTATGCTGATTCTTTTGGCCACCCAGATGATGCCGGTGATTTTGTTCGTCATCCCGCTGTTCCTGATCTTCAAAAACTTAGGCATGATCAACACGCCTTATTCCCTGATTTTGTTTTACATCGTGCTGCAGGTGCCGTTTAACACGATTCTGATGCGCGGGTTCATCTCCTCGACGCCGAAGGAAATCGACGAAGCGGCCATGGTGGACGGAGCCGGCCGGTTCCGCATCATCTTTGCGATTATCGCGCCGATCGTGCTGCCGGGGATTGTGGCGACAAGCGCGTTCGCTTTTATCGGGGTATGGAATGAGTTCCTGGTCGCCTTCTCCTTCATCACGACGCCGGATCAATTTACTATTCCGATTGGCCTGAAATTTATGATCGGCGAGTTCAGCGTCCAATACGCTTCACTGGCGGCCGGCAGCATTATCGGGCTGATCCCGCCCGTTCTGCTCTTTATGTACATTCAGCGTTATCTGGTCGAAGGGCTGGGCGGCGCGGTCAAAGGTTAAGTCCGGTATCACTTGGCCGGGTCCGGCGCTTTGACGGCGCCGGGTCCGTCCTTAGGATATACACATGAAATTATTATTTGGGAGGTCAACACCATGTTAAGAAAACGCAAAGCAAAACGCGCAGGGCTGGCTTCGGCCGCACTGCTGCTGCTTCTGGCCGGATGCGGCGGCAACGCCGGGGGAAACGGTTCGGCCGCGGCGGGCAACAACCCGGGAACCGGCTCAAGCGGGGAAAAAACCAAAATCAGCTTCTGGGCGGCGGCCGTCACAACGGAGCGCAACGCATTTTTCGAAGAGATTGTGAAGAAGTTTGAAGAGCAGAATCCCGACATCGACGTCGATTATCTTGGCGTTCCGGGCGATCTCGCGGCTTATGAGCAAAAAGTCAACGTCGCCATTTCCGCCGACCAGGCGCCGGACATCATGAACGACTTCAAATCCGATCTGCTGGCCCGGGGCGTGCTGGAGCCGCTGGATACGTATTACGAGCAGTGGGCCGACAAGGATCTGATCAATCCGGAGCTGATCGAAAGTAACCGCAAGCTGGATGCCAAAGAAGGAAAATTGTATGCGCTCCCATACAGCTCGCAGACGTGGAACCTGTGGGTTCGTCCCGACTGGTTCAAAGAAGCCGGACTGCAGCTGCCCGACACCTGGGATCAGTTTTTTGAGGCGCTCCCCAAGCTGACCGACAAATCGAAGGACCGGTACGGTCTGAGCATCCGCGGCGGCGCTGGCAGCGCCAATACGCTGGAAATGCTGATGTACTCCTACTCCGGCATCACCGACTATTTTACACCGGAAGGCAAAGCAACGATTAATGACCCGCTTAACCTTGAATTTGTCGAAAAATACCTGGGCGCCTACAACGTCTACACACCGGAAGACGACCTCAACAAAGGCTGGAGCGAACTGGCGGCCACCTTCCAATCGGGCAAGGCGGGCGTAGTCGTGCATAACCTGGGATCGGCCAGCTCCCATGAAAAAGCATTCGGCGGCGATTACACCAAATTCGAAGCTGTACCTTTTCCAAAAAGTGTAAAGGGCTACCGCGAGCACCCAGGCCTGATGCCACTGGGTCTGACGATGAGCAAATCGGCGAAAAACAAAGACGCCGTCTGGAAGTTCATGACCTTCTACCTCTCGCATGAAATCAACAGCCAATACGGCAAGCTGTACGGTGAAATCCCGGCGAACAAAGACGCCGCGGGCGACGAGTGGGTACAAAGCGTTCCTTATATGAAGTCGGCTTCCGACTTGCTGAACGACACGGAAACGAAGTTCTCCAACGTGCCATACTACCTGCCGGGTTACGCCAATGTGCAGAAGTCCGTGGAACCGCTGATTCAAAAAGTGATGGCCAAGCAGATGACCGCCAAAGACATGCTGGACGAATGGGCATCGCTGCTGGAAAAAGAGAAACAGGCCGAAGGCCAAGCGAAATAAACAAGGCCGAAAGCTAGGCAAATATAGCGCGCGGAGAATCTCCTCCTCCGCCGTAAAGGAGACACCTAATGAACACAACGATCGCGCCTTGGGTATCCGATCTTGGAAACGGCTATTACCGGAACCCGGTGCTGTACGCCGATTATTCCGATCCGGATGTCATCCGGGTCGGAGACGACTACTACATGACGGCCTCCAGCTTCACGCATATGCCGGGGCTTCCCATTTTGCATTCCCGCGATCTGGTGAATTGGACGATCATCAATTATGCGCTGGACCGGCTGGATCTGCCGGGGTACGACGAGGTGCAGCACGGCAAAGGCGTTTGGGCCCCAAGCCTGCGCCACCATGCCGGCAAATTCTGGATTTACTTCGCGACGCCAGATGAAGGTATCTTTATGACGACGGCCGACAACCCGCTCGGCAAATGGTCGCCGCTCCATTTGGTCAGAGCGGCTAAAGGCTGGATTGATCCTTGTCCGTTCTGGGACGAAGACGGACGGGCCTATCTGGTCCATGCGTTTGCCCACAGCCGCAGCGGCCTGAAGCACATTCTCCACCTGTGCGAGATGAGCCCGGACGGGACACAGCTGCTGGACGACGGCCGGCTGATTATCGACGGAACAGCGGATCATCCGACCCTGGAAGGTCCCAAGATGTACAAACGGGACGGCTGGTATTACATTATGGCACCCGCCGGCGGTGTTCCGACCGGGTGGCAGGCGGTGTTCCGTTCCCGTTCAATCTGCGGCCCGTATGAGGACCAAATCGTCCTTGAGCAAGGAAACACACCGGTGAACGGCCCCCACCAAGGCGGCTGGGTCGACACACCGCAGGGAGAGCATTGGTTCCTCCACTTCCAGGACAAGGGAGCTTACGGCCGGATCACCCATCTGCAGCCAGTGGAATGGCGGGACGGCTGGCCGGTGATGGGCGCGGCGGACCCGCACAGCTTGACCGGCGAACCGGTAGCCAAATGGCGTAAACCGGAAGCCGCCGGCATGCAGGAGATCCGCGTGCCTCAGACCTCGGATGATTTTGCAGCCGGGCGGCCCGGCCTCCAGTGGCAGTGGCAGGCCAATCCGCAGACGCGCTGGCTTGCTCCGTACGAGGGCGCTCCCGGACTGCGGCTGAACTGCACGCCGCTGTGCACGGAAGCAAACGTGCTGTACGATACGCCGCAGCTGCTGATGCAGAAATTCGCCGCTCCCGCATTCACCGCGGAGGTGCGGGTGACCCCGCATTTCCGGCATGCCTCCGAGCGGGCCGGACTGGTGGCGCTTGGCGACAAGGCCGTGTATCTGGGACTGTCGCCTGTTGATGGCGGCGGCCTGCATCTCGGCCGGTACGAAAGCGTTCCGGCGGCAGCCGGAGCCAGCGCGGGGGACTCGCTTACGGACGAATACGCGCTGGGCGCCGTCTCCTCCGTAGTCCTCCGGCTTACCGTTCAGGAGGAGGCGCGCTGCCAGCTTGCTTTTAGCCTGGACGGGAAAGGGTTCACGGATCTCGGCTCCTCCTTTCAGCTGAAGGAAGGCGCTTGGGTTGGCGCGAAGGTTGGGGTGTTCGCCGCTGCATTCGGGCCTGGCAGCACGGACTCCGGGAATGGATATGCCGATTTCAGCCGGTTTGAAGTACGCTAGTCACCTCCTAATGCACGAATGAATTAGCCGCCTTTCGGAGAACATACCTGGCAATAACATGCCTAAGAATAACATTTGGGGGTAAGACACTCGGGGGTAAGACACTCGGGAATAAAGCACCGAAGGTATAACCTTCCCGCGCTGGGGAATGCTACCTGCTACCTGCAGCCCGGATTCTTTAATGGCGGTTCCTTTGAAGCCAGCGGTTTAAAAGGACAGGCCTGCGGGTAAAGGTATGACAAACACCCCTGCGGGGAAGAAAGGCGGCGATTCACTATGTTATGGGGATTAATCGGACTACTTGTGGTGTGTTGGCTGCTCGGTTTCATTTTCAATGTGGTCGGCAATGTCATTCACCTGCTGCTTGTTGTTGCCGTAGTGCTCTTCCTGATCAACCTGTTCCGGGGCCGCTCGCGGAGTTAGCGGAGCCACAGGTAAAAACCGGATATACATGTAATAAAAAAGCGCCGTCTACCTGGACGATGCGCCAACAAAACCGCCGGGAAGCACAGTGTATGGATTGTGCTTCCCGGCGGTTTTGTTTTGGCGTTTTTCATCCAAATAAAACGTCAACTGGCATGGTTGGGGTGAAGCCTCGCCCGAACCAGCGGCAGTTGTGGTGCCCCAGGGCTCGGCTGCTCTTTTTCAAAGCGTATGGCCCTTAAGCTTCAGGCTTCAGGCTTCCAGCTTCTGGCTCCAGGCTTCCGGCTTCCGGCTTCCGGCTCCAGGCTCCAGGCTCCAGGCTCCAGGCTCCAGGCTTCAAGCGTCCAGCTTCTGGATCCAGGCTTCAAGCTTCCGGTTTCTGGTTTCCGGTGATTAATCCGTTTACGTTTTGCCAGACAGGGTACATATACTCTGTATCCACAACAAGATAAACAACCAATTGAACGGAGGGGTGACACCATGGCCAAACAAGAACTCGCACTGCACGAAAAACTGGAAGTCCATGAACTGCTTACCTTGAAAACCTCTTGCGCCACCAAAGCTGTCACAATGCTGGAGCTGGTAAAGGACGACAAGCTGAAAGGCCTGATTGAAGAGGATTTGAAGAACTCCGCCAAAGCCATCGACCAATTACAATCTCTGTTAAAATAATAAGGAGGGTTCGACCATGACCACGACCATGACCAAAGAGATGCTCGTCAAAGCCGTCAAGCCGATGGACGATCTCGCCATCGCCACCGACATGCTGCTGTCTGCCAAAGCCGCGGTCCGGAGCTATGCGATCGCCCTCACGGAGACGGCAAGCCCAAAGGTGCATAAAGTGCTGAAAGCCCAGCTCGACACGGCAATCGAGACGCACCAGAAAATCGCCGCTTATATGATTGAAAATGAGATGTACCACCCATACGACGTCGAAGAACAAATTGAGCATGACGCCAAAAAAGCGGAGCATGCGCTGGAGCTACTGAAATAGCCGGTCACATTGTAAAGTAAAGCGGTCAACGCCTACGGCAAAAGAAAGGTTCGTCGTGGGAATCTGACAAAAAACAAAACGGCGTTTACTCCGGATATAAACCCGGAGGAACGCCGTTTTTGGCATAGGGTTTTAACGTCCTGCCTCTGCCGGAGAGCACGAAGGCTATGGAAGCCGCCGGCGCGCAGCAAGCGGCAAGCTCAGGAACCCGGAAGTCCTCAACAGGGACGCCCCACTCTCCTGTTCACTCCGTCACCTCTCCGCCGGGATACAGCGTTGAGCTGTACAGCCGCTTCGGCTGGGGTAACGGCATGCCCGGGCGGACGGCTTCAAGCGTCATCTTCGCGCCCGCATACACTTCCGCGGTCTCGTCGGTGTAAACGATGACCTGCTCGGTTCCCGAGCCGAGCAGGTCCCCATGGGCCGCGTAGCCATCCAGCGGAAATTCGGCGATCCGGTTCATATAGCCGTCATACAGCGCGGGACGAAGTCCGCCGCCCCGGCGGTAGGCCAAAATGTAATCCGGCGCGCCCTGCCGCCAGCGGCTGACCGTTTCCGCAATCGTCAGCCAGCCGCTTGTCGTCCGTTCTTCCTTCCACAGCTCACGTCCCTCGCTGTCGAGCAGGAACAGCGCATCCCTGCCCTTCAGCCCTTTGCCGTCGTCCTCGCGCACCATGCGGTCCAGCCCCGCCACCTGCAGTCCCGGCAGCTCCGGCCGGAAGCGGCCCAGCGCCAGGTGCTGGGACTCGATAGAGCCGTCGTAACGCCACAGCTCATTGCCGCTGCGGTCATACATCACCGTCACGCTGCCGCCGACCACAAGCTCCGGCTGTCCGTCCCCGTTCACATCGCCGACCCACAAACAGTCGGCATGGTCTTCGAGGTCCCGGCAGCTCCACTGCACGTTCCCCTGACTGTCCAGCAGATCATACCCCGCCATCACTTCATCGCGGCCGTCGCCGTCCAAATCGTACACCCAGGGAAAATGCCCTACATTGCCTTTATGTGTCCAGAGCAGACGGAACTCCCGGTCAAGCGCCCACAGCTGGTGATACCGGTCTTTTAAAATAATATCGGAGGCGCGCGGCCCCCCGCTCAAATTGGCGATAATGATGCAGTCGTGCGCGTGCTCGGACGGGAGATCGTGAACGGCCTTAGTCTCCCCGGTCAAACCGTCCAGCACATGGAACCTGCCGTCCATGACGCACAGCACCTCCAGCCTGCCGTCGCCGTCCAGATCGTACACCTGCGCCGGATAATCCGAGCCTTGGCTGCCTGCCCCGGGATCGGGCGTCCCCCGTTGCCACAGCAGCCTGCCGTCCAAATCAAATGCGGTCAGACACCCGACCTGATGCGGAATATACCGTACATCCTGCCGGTTATCCGGCTGGACAAACAGCAGCTCGGCCCGCCCGTCCCCGTCCAGATCTCCAAGCAGCAGCTTGCACCGCGGACCCGCCGCGCGGATATCCAGCCGTGTCAGCAAATGAACGTTCGTTACAGTAGACATATTGCATCCTCCTGTCTTTTTCTTGGGCACCCTTACTTGGGTACTCAAATCAAAAGGCAATCTCAGCTTAAATCCAAGGTTTCGCCGCCGGGCACTTCCACGATGGAGCCGCTGACATCCAGCCAGACGGAAACAGCGTTCGGGTTATGGACGATCGTCCGGTCCGCACTGAAAATCAGCCGTTCGCAGGCCTTCATATAATGAACAATTTCAATATTGGTAGCGTACCAAATATCGCCGCGTCCCCCGACTTTTTCGCCAAACCGCTCCATCAGCTCCCAATTGCTGTCATTATCAAACTCGTAGCTGTGTCCCCATACATACATCAAATACAAGTACTGCCGTTTGAACAGACCTGTAAACGTCTCCGCATGCTCCATCAGACCTTTGTTGTGGTGGCAGGTGCCCCGCCACTCCATCCAGTCCTCCGGCAGGCCAAACCCGCCTGTCGTCTGCACGGGACGGGCATACTCCATGCCGAGCGAAGGCAGCAGCGCTTTAATCTGCGGCGTATAAGAGCCGTTCGGATACGACATGCCCCGGACCGGAACGCGGAGCAGCTGCTCCAGCGCCTTACGGTCCTCCACAATCTCTTCAACCACCTGCTCCAGCGGGCAGCGGGCCAGCGTCGGGTGGGTGCGGGTATGCACGGAGACCTCGTGTCCGCGGTACAGGTCCGGCAGCTCCCCGGCGGTAATCCGGTCACCGCTTCCAAGCAGTCCGGAGTTCAGATGAAAGGTCCCTTTTAGTCCATACCGGTTGCAAATTTCCACCAGCCGTTCGTCGGCTCTTCGGCCGTCGTCATAACTAAGGGTCAATGCTTTATGCAAACCCCGTGGATAGCAATAAGTGATAACTGCCATGAGTTAACGTCTCTCCTTTATCCCGCGGTGACCGGACGGGCAAGCTGTATTAATAGCTGTCCGGCCTCCGGGAGGTTTATGCGCCTAAACCGTTGTTGTCTGCTCGATTGTCTGGTTCGCTCAATCACCCGACCGACCGCTAGCGGACACTCACCGGAACTCCACCCCTCACCCGCTGTACACAACCAGGTCGCTGTACTCCGCGATCAAAGGCGCCATCTGCCGGAAGCCGATTTTGCCTCCCCCAAGCGGCGGGCCGTAAGTCCGGCCATCGTCCACCCAGGTAAACAGCGGCAGCTCATTGATGGCAAACGTGACCGCATTGCCCTGCTTAAGCAGCAGCATCCGGTAAGGCTCCGGAGCGTCCATCACTCCGGGCAGCGGGTCCGCACCTTGCGCGACGAGATGGAAGCCGTAGCTTTTGCGCAAGTTGCAGGTGTGAAACGCCCGTTCTTCCGTCCACATGCGCCGGAAATACGACACATGCAGCGCATCCATCGCCCCGTGATGGTACTGGTCGTATTCCCCGGTCCGGCACGGCAGGGACGGATCAAACACATCCCGCCCCTCCGCACCGCGGGCGGCAAAAAACAATATCGCCAATCCCGGCTCCCGCACAGGGCGAAAATTCCAGGTAACCGCCGCATCGGACGGAAAATCCTCGGGACACCAGAAGACAATATTCGCTTTTTGTCCCTCGTCCGGCTGCCTCGTGCTCTCCAGCCTCATCGCTCCCTGCGGGAAGGAGACGGCTCCATCCCCTTCCATCCGGAATGTACGCACATCTTCCGGAGCGGCAAGCGGGTTCCGGTAGACCGGCTTCCAGCCTTCGGGCAGAAGCGAAACCCGCCCCGTCATCGGCTGCTCCCGGGCAGCCGCCCGCCGCCCAGTTCCGGCAGCCGGTCCGGAATCAGCTCCAATGCAATCATCGTGTTCAACGACCACTGCGACGCTTCATTGGTATTCATCCAGTCAATTTCGTCCAGTTCATCCATATAAACCACCCTGCTTGCTTCCCGCTGAAGATCGGTGCGTCCATACGGATTCTCCAGCAAAATGGACCAGCAGCGGTCCGCCGTGGCGCGATCCTTCCGGTACCAGGCCCCGTAAGCGGCGATACCCACGCTCAAGACCGGATGCTCAAAACGCAGCTTGCCGGTAATGGCCCCGCGCGCCCAGATCTGCTTTTCCTCCTCAGGCAGGTTGTAGAACACCCCGAATTCAGCCAGCATATCCTCCCACTCCGGATCCTCCAGCATCTCCGCCAGTTCAAACCACACCTGCGGCCCGCCCATACAGATGGCGAGATGGCGGCCCCAGTTATCATCGCCCATCCCGGTCAACACCCCCGTCTTCGGATCATAGCCGTACGCGGGACCGGAGATCAGCCGCAGATTGGCGCGTTTGATGCATTCGATGCCCGTGATGATTTTGTCGCGGTAGGCCGTCTCCTCGTAACGCTCCCAGCGCGTCATCCAGTTGGAGCTAAACGCGGCCCAATCGGGGCCAACCCGCACATGAGTCGGATGTTCGTCCTTCGGAAAATAAGCCCGCATCGGGTCGGTCGTCACCGTCGCGTAATCGGCGTCTTTGACGCCGTCCAGCAAATCGCCGGTCCGTTCGTCGCCGGTCAAATAGTAGTAATACCGGTGCAGCCCCGCCATGGCGATACGCGCTTCTTTACAGCCGCAGCCCCAATGGACCACGTTGTGCCTCGACCCAAGCCCCGCATATTCTCCAAAATGATACGCATCCACCTCGCTTGTATGCCGGGTCATCGCTTCGGCAAGCCGGAACACGTCGGCCCGTCCGCTGCGCAAAAAGCTGACCCACAGCCACATGTTGGGCACCAGCTCGGCATTTTGCCAGGCGCATCCGCCCAGGTCATAGTTCCAGACATGCCGGACCGGGTCGTAGCTGTGCATGAAGTCCCCGTAGTCCCAGAACCCGTACCATTTCCGCCGCTCAACTTCCTCTATATAAAAGCGAAGAATGCCGTCCAGCCGGTCCTCCAGCTGAGCTTTCGCAGGCGTGCTCCGGTCAGGCAGGCTCCACAGCCCAAATGCCCTGGCCGCATGATAATATTCCGGCTCGCAGACGAGCAGCGGCGGCGCGTCCGCTTCCTCCGCCATCTCCCGCAGCCGCTGCGAATCCGGTGTGCCGCCGGTACACCATAGCCGCAGCTCGCTGGTGTTGGCAATGCCGTAAGGCGTTGCGCGCAGCTCCTCCGCGCCTTCATACGAAGACTCCACGTGGGTTTTCGTATCGTAGTGGCGCAGGTCCATCGCCGGCGCATCCGGCGACCAGAACCAGACGGTCAACGCCGCCGAGTCGCCCGCCGCTCCGTCCACTTCCAGTCCGGTTGGCGCTTTACGCCAGAAGTTGGAGACGGCCGCTACAAGTCCGCCGCCTTCCGACCCCAGATAGGCGAGACCGGACGAACGCCGGCCTTCCGCCCCTTTAATCCAGGCGCACCCCTCCCCTGTCCGCTTGGTGACGGTATAGTGCTCGGAGGAATCCTGTACAAGCTTAAAGCTGTTCCAGGTGGCGGAATCGTCCAGCAGGCGAAGAAAATAGTCGTCTTCTCCGGGGGTAAACCGAAGCAGCCTGCCTTCCAGCTGATCCGCAAAAAGCGCCGCATATTTGCCTTTGGTCCGGCGGGTGTGCAGCGTCTTTGGCGATTCGCTGAAGATGCCCGTATCCCCGGCCAGCCGGACATGCCGGTTGTAGAGCGGCCCGCGCATCGGCACGGTAAACCGGATGCCAAGTCCGCGAATGTAATCCTGGTGCGGGTTGCCGTCATAGTGGAAGGTGTGGACGATTCTGACCGTATCCAGCCCGGCATAAAAATACAGACGCAGCGAAAACGGCGTCCACTCGCGCGCGCTAGAGGTGGAGCGGTGCCTGCCCTCCAGCCGGATCACGGCGCGCAGCGGACCGTCCTGCTCCAGCACCGCGCGGTGTGTCCGGCCGTGATACCGTTCCTCGCGGCGGACGGGAAGTCCCGAGCTGCCGCCGCGGTCCTCCCGGAGGCACACCAGGTCGCTGCCCGAGCACAGCTCCGTTTCGTCTTCGCCGGAAGATCCGCGGCGGATGATGCGCGCGATGGGCGCGGAGCCGCTGTTGTTCACGGTAACAAGCACCGGCCCCGTGTCTACGACATAACCTGTCTCCGTCTCGGTGACAGATACGGCGGTTTCCGGCTTCGGTACCCCCGCGGCGTCTTGGAGCCGGTCCAGAACATAAGCCGCTGCCGCCGGTTTGGGAACAACGGCCGAGTGGGACGACCACTTGACGCTGCCGTCAGGCCAATAAGCAGCTGCACGGCTCTGGACCGGCAGCGCCTCCTCCTCATCGGGCCCTCGCAAAGCGAAGCCGCCAAGCTCCGACCGGTCCAGCTCTCCTTTTTTCCATGGAACACCCCAAGTAACTCCCGCTTCGGAGGCAGGAGCGTTTAACCAGTGCAAATGTATCGGCTGAGCCGAATTCAACACCATCATCTCCCGATAGACAGCGGCGGACACCCTATTTGCCGCCCCGCTCCGCCTGTTCGGCGCCGCCGCTGCGGCACAGCTCGCGGTAGCGGGTTGGCGTAATGCCCTGCTGTTTTTTGAACAAACGATTAAAATAGCTCTGCTGATACCCCACCCGGTCGGCAACATCGTTTATCCGCAGATCGGTATCTCTCAGCAGCTCTTTGGCTTTATCGAGCCGAAGCCCGGTTACGTAATCGATGAAGTTTTGTCCGGTCATCCGTTTAAACGACCTGCTGAGCAAAAACGGGCTGGTGCCGGTATACTCGGCGCAGCTGTCCAGCGACATGCACCCGTCCGTATAATGCTCGCGGATGTATTCAATGGCCCGCTCAATCGTCTGCCGGATGCCCGCATCGGTCCGCTCGGACAGCTCCTTTAGAAACGGGGAGATGACTTTTTCGCGGAACCAGGACAAAATCAGCGTCGGCTCCTGGATTTGAGACAGTCTGGCGTACAGGTTTTCGTCCTTGAACAGCTGGTTTGGATGAATGCCGGCGTCCATAGCCGCGTGCTGAATGCTGCCGAGCAGCTGGAGCATGCCCTGCTGCACGTCGATCATTTTGGCCTCGCCCGCGCGCAGGGCTTCCAGGAACTCCTGCAGCAGGCGGTCGGCTTCCTCCGCATCGCCGGAACGCAGCGCCTGCAGCAGGCCGCGCTCCAGCATAAACGAATATTTGGGGTCAGGCGCCGCGCCGCTGTCCCGGTTCATCCGTTCCATGTCGATGATCTGGCTGCCGCCGCCGAACTGCCGGTAGCTGACCGCCTGCTGGGCGGCCTCGTAAGCCCGCGGGACATCGCGGATCGCGGATACGGCGGGGCTGTAGGCAATCGTCACCCGCAGGTTGAGCATCCGGCTGATATGCGAGATCAGCGCTTCGGCGAATGCCAGCACCGGCTCCGATTCGCCTTCAGGCTGGATGATCAGCATCCCGGCCGTAAGGTTGTGGAAATTGATCGTCTCTGCCTGCCCGAAATGCTCGGCCGCCAGTTCGCCGATAATGTTTGCCGCCGCAAAGCTGACCAGGCTTTCGTCGCCATTGCGGAATTTGCCGCCCAGACTGGAAATGCCGGTCAGCTGAATATGCAGCACAATAAACCGGCAGTCCTCGGTTTCCCATTGATAACGCAGCATCCGTTCGCGCAGCTCCTGTTCAGAATAACCGTACAGATAGCCTTGGAATAGCTGGTTTAAAAAACTCTGCTTTACCTGCGGCAGCTGCTCAGACAGCGTCAGACTGAGCGCATGGCTCTGCCCGTGCAGCGCCTGCCACTGCCGTTCGATCAGCGTAAATTCGTCTTCATCTCCGGGACCCTGCCCATGATCGGGCAAAACCGTCTGGAACAGGCGGCGGACGGGAGAATACATCTGACGGGAGGCAAACCAGGACAGCGCGGCGGCAAGCAGCAGCGCGCTTGCGCTGACCAGCAAAATCACACGCGACAGCGACACGACGGGCGAAGTAATGCTTGTGATGGGTGAAGCCGATACGTACAGCCAGTCGCTGGCGATCCGGGAAAAGGTCCCGTATGTGACTGCATAGGTCCCTCCATTCCAATTGAACAAAAAGGAGGCATTGCCATGGATGCCGCGGTTCAGAATATTCGATTTCAGCGCAGTCACGAACGGCGACGATGCGCCGCTTCCGCTCCCCGAAACAAACAAATTGCCCGTCGTCCCCATCAGAAAGGTCTCCCCGTCGTTGTAAGGGGTCATCGTACGCAGCAGAGCCGCCACTTTCTCCGCATCCATCCGCAGAAGCAGCGAGCCAAACGGCTGCAGACTTCCTCCGGGAATATGGTGAACAAGCGTCAGCTCCTTAACTTCCGGACGGGACGGGTTAAACGCCCACTGTGTCCAATATGTGCTTTGATCGGAATCCAGCAGCTTGTCGTAGCTTTCCGACACGGCGTCCGGACCAACAGTGCCGTACTCGGGGGCGAACAGCAGCGACGGCTGTTTCCGCCCCGACAAGTACAGCTCCACCCGGTCCGCCAGCGTGTTGGAGCCCTGCATAACGACCAGTGTTTTCGTGATATCCCAGATTTGAGCATGATCCGTGGCCAAGTCCAAATTGCTAAGGCTGTAATCAAACTTGGGGTCAAACGCCCAGTGCGCCAGCATCAGCTCCAGATTGGAGAGCTGATCGTTGATATTGGCCGCACGCTGCTCGATCTGGCGGTTGTGCATATCCAGCAGCTCGTTCTCCAGCCTTCCGCCCGCCATCCAGTACACCAACGCGCCGATAATCAGCCCAGGTATCGCCGAAACCACAAGCACCATAATCAGATTTTTACGGTAATAGGTACCCTTGGTGCCTCTCCATGCTGTGCGGGTTTTCTTCCAGCCCGCCCCGGCTCTGTTCTTCATCCTCTCTTCACCAGCCCGAATCCGTATTTAGCGGCGGCGGACCGCCGAACCTTCCGCGTTCCGGATTCGCGGCTGGCGTTACTGCCCGGGAATCCGCTTATTTGCCGGAATTAGCGTACAATTCGTTCATTTCCTTAACCAATTCGTCCCCGCCTGTGTTTCTCCATACTTCAAATGCGGCTTTCAGCTCCGCCTCATCCATCTGACCAACGATGAACTTAATGCGTGCATCATTAATGACGTTGTCCAGCTGGGCGCCTTTTTGCGAATAAACGGTGGAGATCAGCGCTTCGGCCGGGTTCACGACGATCGTCGCTTCGTTGGCCTTTTGCACCTCCAGCTGCTTTTTGCGCAGCTCCGTCTGCTTCACCAGGTTCGATTTGTCCTCAGGGATAAACGGCAGCATCTGGTTCAGGCCTTCCACCTCGGACTCGATCAGGACAGTGTCGGCAGACCGCTCAATGAACCCGTCCACCATGGTGTAGTGCTTGCCTTCTATCCCGTAGCTCAGCAGCGTTTGCAGTTCGGGATCGTTCAGCTGATCCAGGAAAGTCAGCACCCGTTTCAGCTCTTCTTCCGTCTTCACCGTGGATTTGGGAATGGCCAGAATGCCTGAGAACCCCGAGGTCGGCAGCGTATGCAGCTTGCCGTCCGCGCCTGTAACGCCTCCCATCACATCGATGTAATGCTTATCCTTTTCGTCTTTGCCTTCCTTCTCGAGTGCGGCGTGAATCTTGTCATCCAGCCGCGCCCCGTTGTCGATCACGTCGACGATAACCCCGGCTTTGTTGTTTACCACCGGATCATTCCATTTGGCGCTGTCCATCACCGCAAAATCGGAGTTAATCAGCTTCTCCTCGTACAGCTTTTTCATGAATTTAAGCGCTTCCAAATACTCGGGATATTCATGTTCCGGCACAAGCTTGCCGTCCTTCTCGCCCCACTTGTTCGGTACCCCGAACCACAGCTTCATCGTATCGAATCCGCTGGCCCAGCCGCCGGTCCATTTCACCAGCACGGTGCCGTACGTATCGTCTTTGCCGTTGCCGTCCGGGTCCTTCTCTTTAAACGCTTTCAGCATTTCATAAAATTCGTCGATGGTCTTTGGTTCCTGCAGACCGGCCTTTTCCAGCCAATCCTTGCGGTAGACCACCCCGTTGCGTCCCAGCGCACGGCCGCGGTAAATGCCGTAGTTTTTGCCTTCAATCGAAGAGTTCTTCAGAATAACCGGGGTCGCCTGGCTGAGATACGGATAATCCTTCAAATAAGGCCCGACCTCCCAGAACGCGCCCGATTTGGCGGCATTCACGAAACTGGAAGCTTTCACGTCAGGCACATAAATCAGACTCGGCAGTCTGCCCGAAGCAAGCGTAATGTTGAACTTGTCAGTATAAGACGCATTGGGCACCCATTCAAAATGAATTTTTGTATTTGTGCGCTTCTCCAGCTCGGCCGCCACCGGGCTGCCGTCCTTCGGATAATTCGTCTTGAAAATCGGCAGCATCAGCGTCAGCTCCAGCGGTTTGGCGCTATCTCCCGCAGGCGGTTCGCCTTCCGCCTTTTGTCCCGCCGCGGGCTCAGCATTGTTTCCCCCGCCGCAGCCGGACATCACACTTACCAACATCATACCAGCCACAGCCAATATCAACCAGTGTTTGAAGCCAGTGGAACGTTTTGTTTTCATCCGCAAATGTAACCCTCCCATATAGTTGTTATCTTCCCTGCCGGCAGGCGTATGGCGCCTGAATGTACTGGCATTGCCCCTTTGTCACCGCCTAAAACACCTCACTATCCGCCCCCCGCAAGGAGCGGAGCGTATGCTTACCCTTTGATGGAACCCAGCATCACCCCTTTGGCAAAGTGTTTTTGCAGAAACGGATAAACCAGCATGATTGGCAGCGTGCCGACAACAATGACCGCCATCTTGATCGACTGCTCCGGCGGCTGGACAAAGCTGGGATCCATGGAGCTCATATCGCCCGCTGCCGCCTGGGACAACATCACGATCTGGCGCAGCATCACCTGCAGCGGCCATTTGCTCGGATCATTGATATACAGCAGCGCGGAAAAGAAGTTGTTCCAGTGGCCAACCGCGTAAAACAAGGTAAATGTCGCCAGCACCGGCTTGGACAACGGCAGCACGATCCGCCACAGCAGCCCAAGCTCGGTACAGCCGTCGATCCGCGCCGCTTCCTCCATCTCGGCGGGTAGCTCCTGGAAGAAATTTTTGACGATAATCAGGTTAAAGGCGCTGATGGCCCCCGGCAGGATCAAGGCGTTCAGCGTATCCAGCAGGTGCAGCTCCCGGATCACCAGGTAGGTGGGAATCATCCCTCCGCCAAACAGCATTGTAAAAATAACGAGGTTCAGCACAAGATTGCGGCCCATCAAATTACGTTTGGCCATCGGATAAGCCATGGTGACCGTAAAGAACAGATTGACGATCGTGCCCACCACCGTAATGTATACGGACACGCCGATACTGCGCACAATCGTATCTGTCGAAAAAATGAATTTGTACGCGTCGAACGAAATGGTTGTCGGAATGAGGAAAACCGCCCGTTTCGTAATCTCCGCCTCAGTGGCGAACGATCCGGCGACGACGAACAAAAAGGGTAAAATCGCCACGATGGCGATGGCGCCGAGAAACACATAGTTGAAGATATCAAACGCAGTTTCCCCGGCGGTGCGATAGCGTTTGGCCACGGCAAAATTCACTCCTTTTAGTAAAGTCCGGATTCGCCGAATTTTTTGGCGAGCCAGTTGGTGCCGAGCACCAGGGTTACGCCGATGACGGATTTGAACAATCCCACAGCCGTACTGTAGCTGAATGCCCCCTGCGTAATGCCCAGCGCATACACGTACGTATCAAACACCTCGGCCACTTCGCGGTTCAGCGCGTTCATCATCAGGAAGATCTGCTCAAAACCGTTGTCGAGAATCGTACCCATCCGCAAAATCAGCAGAATCACGATCGTGCTGCGGATCGCAGGCAGCGTGATGTGCCAGATCTGCCGCCAGCGGCTTGCGCCGTCGACCACGGCGGCTTCATACTGCTCCACATCGACGCCGGCCAGCGCGGCCAAAAAGATGATCGTGCCCCAGCCGCATTCCTTCCAGATCGTCTGGAGAATGATCAGCGGACGGAACCAATCGGGATTGGACAGGAAGTCGATCCGCTGCCCTGTAGCCGTATACAGCAGGTTGTTGATGGCGCCGCCTTCCGTTGTCAGGAAAACGTAGCTGATACTCGCTACAATAACCATGGAAATAAAATGCGGCACGTAAACCATGGTCTGCACAATCCGCTTGTAAAAGGACAGCCGGATTTCATTCAGCAGCAGCGCCAGAATAATCGGCGCCGGGAAGAAAAACACCAGGTTGTACAGCGACAGCACCAATGTGTTTTTCAGCAGCATAAAAAAATCCGGATTTTGAAAAAAGACGCGAAAATGTTCAAATCCGACCCACTCGCTTTTCCAAAACCCGACGAACGGCTGGTAATCCTTAAAAGCAAGCAATATGCCCCACATCGGAACATATTTAAAAACCAAAAAGTACAGCAGGCCGGGAGTCAGCAGGATGTACAGCCATTTGTCCCGCCGCAAGCGCTTCCATACATACTTTCCCCTTCCGGCCCGGGTACGCGGTGCAGCGGAGGCTGGACCTGCGATAACCCCTTGCTTCATTTGTTCACCCCCTGAGTTTGTCTGCAGCCTGCGGTACGCTTTCGCTGCCCGGTCTTGGCTGGCGACTTTATTATTGTCCGCTGCTTTTTTTCCGGCAATCGGACTTTTTTGACCCTCACGGCCCTACGCCCGCAAGGCTTGTCCAATCAAAAAAGTCCAAAGCCTGCAAAACATTACTATTGCCCGGCAGCCGGGCGGAACCTATGATACTCGGGTGATAAAACACCTTTTATCTTATCGAAGGGGGTAACCATGGGCAATTCATTATACTACGGGGCAGCATGGTATCCGGAGCTGTGGAGCAGGGATGTGCTGGAGCGGGATCTTGCGTTGATGCAGGAAGCAGGCATCAATCTCGTCCGTATGGGCGAGTTCGCCTGGTCGGTTCTGGAGCCTGAAGAAGGCCGGATTGATGTCCGGCCTTTTGCGGAGTATATCCGGCTGCTTCATGACCGGGGAATCGATACCATTTTGTGCACGCCGACGCCCACACCGCCTGTCTGGCTGACCCACGGCCATCCCGAACGGGCTTATGCCGATGAAAAGGGAACGGTTATGGGACATGGCGCAAGGCAGCATGTTTGTACCAACCATCCGTATTTTCGCGAGCGGGCGGCGATCATTACAGAACATCTGGCCCGGGAGCTTGGCCGTCTGCCCGGCCTGGCGGCCTGGCAGCTGGATAATGAATTTAAGGCGCATGTGGCGGAATGCATGTGCGGGACATGCCGGACCTTGTGGCACGAATGGCTGGAACGGCGGTACAGAACGGTAGGCGCGCTGAACGAAGCCTGGGGAGCGGACATCTGGAGCCAGACGTACCAGCGCTTTGACCAGGTGCCCCAGCCTGGCCCGGCGCCGTTTTTGCACAATTCATCATTGCGCACGATGTACCGTCTGTTTTCGATGGAGAAAATTGCGGAGTTTGCTGACGAACAAGCAGGCATCATCCGGAAGCATTCCAAAGCGCCGATCACCCATAACAGCAGCGTTGCGTTTCATCTGGACAACGAGCGGCTGTTTCAGCACCTGGATTTTGCCGCCTACGACACCTATGCTTCGCAGGAAAATCTGCACGCTTACCTGCTCAATTGCGACTTGTGGCGGAATTTTAAGCCAGGCACCGATTTCTGGCTGCTGGAGACCAGTCCTTCCTACGCGGCTTCGCTGGTAAGCTATGCTTCTCCCCATCCGGACGGATATTTGAAGGCTGAAGCCGTCTCGGCATACGCGCTTGGCGCGGGCGCTTTCTGCTATTGGCTGTGGCGCCAGCAGCGTTCCGGCAGCGAACAGCCGCACAGCTCGATTATCAGCGCATGGGGCGATCCGGCGGTCGGTTACGCCAACGTGCTGGAGGCTTCACAGGCCCGGCGGGAGATCGAGCCGGTTATGCTGTCGACCCGGCCGCTTCAGGCGGAGGTGGCCATTACCTATTCGGACCGGGCCAAGGTTTTTTTGACTACTGAACCGCACCGGAAGCTGAGCTACCGGGGGCTGCTTGGAGACTTCTACCATCAAGTACTGCGGACAGGTGTTCACCGGGATTTAATTCCGGAAGGGGCGGCGCTTGCCGGCTATAAGCTGCTGCTGACGCCGTTTGTGCATTATGTATCGCCCGAGCTGCTGGCCAAGGCGCTGGCATTTGTGGAGGAAGGCGGCGTCTGGATTGCCGGACCGCTCACCGGCGGACGGACAAAGGAGCATACCATCCATACCGATGCGGGATTAGGCGAACTGGAACACGCGGCGGGTGTCCAGACAAAATACATTTACCCGATGGACGGCACCGGGTCGATTGGAGAAGCTTTTGGAATAGAAGCGCCGCTGTCGCTGTGGAGCGCGGTGTTTGAGCCGCTGCCCGGCGGAGCGCGCGCCGTGGGGACAATTAAGGAAGGACGAACCCCCGGCCTGGCGTTCCTGACAGAGCATAAACGGGGCAAAGGGCTGGTCGTACTGCTTGGTTCTCTCCCTTCAGGAGAGGCGGGCGGGGAGATGCTGCGGAGTATCGTTGACGCCTACGCCGGACGGGCGGGCGTTAAGCTGCGGTCGGACGTTACGCCGGGCACGGTCGTTTGTCCGAGAGCAGGGGCGGACGGCGAAGTCTGGACCATCGTTAATATGGACGGGCGGGGCGGCAGGGTAACCCTGCCGGGGGGCGGCCGCGACGCTTTGAGCGGGGAGCCGGTAGCACCCGGGCCGCTTGAGCTTGGCGCTTATGAATACCGAATCATTTGCATGCGTTGATCCTGCTGATCAGCCTGCGGACAAATCCGGTCCCCGTCCGCCTTAATTAAAATAAACTCCAGCCAAATTCACGGGACAGCCGTTCCAGCAGGCGGACGCCTGCGATGCTGTTGCCCTTCGGATTGAGCGCGGGACCGACAACCCCGATCCCGTACCGCCCCGGAACAAACGCGAGTATGCCGCCGGATACGCCGCTTTTAGCAGGCAGCCCGGCGGAAATGGCGAACTCGCCGGAGCCGTTGTACATCCCGCATGTAATCATAAACGTCTTGGCGATCTGAACATATCGGCGGGGCAGCAGCCGCCCGCCGGTATGCGGATCGACGCCGTCACAAGCCAGGACAAGGGCCATTCGCGCCAGATCCCGGCAGTCCGCCCGGATGGAGCAGTGACGGAAATAGACCTGGAGCACTTCCTCCACCGTCCCCTCCAATATTCCTTTATCCAGCAGAAAATAAGCCATCGAACGGTTTAGATGCCCGGTCTCGGACTCCGAGCGGTACACGCCAAGATCATAGGTCAACCCGGGATTTCCGGAGAGCCTCCGGAACAATTCCAGAATTCGCCGGGATTTCTCCTCCGCCGAGTCTCCTCGAATCATGGACGAGACGACAAGCGCCCCGGCATTGATGAACGGATTGAAGGGAATCGCCGGCTGGACCAGCTCCAGCTTCATGATGGAGTTAAAGTTGTCGCCCGTCGGCTCCTTGCCGACCTTGGCGAAGACGGCTTCTTCGCCGTGATCCATCAGCGCAAGGATTAAGGTGAATACTTTGGATACGCTCTGCAGTGTGAAGAGATAATCCGCTGAACCTGCCGATACGCTTCTCCCGTCTGAGCCTTCAATCCGGATGCCAAGCAAATCCACGGGCGCTTTGGACAGCTCGGGAATGTAGGTTGCCACCGTGCCGCTTGTGCTGCAGGCCCTGCATTCTTCCAGCCAATCCGGCAGAACATCGGCCAGACGTTTTAATTCATCCATGGCGTTTTCTCCTTTGCCTGCGCTCTGCTGGCCCGCTTCCCCTGTGCCGTCAGCGATTTGACAAGCGATAAGCCGCATACGATGCCAAAAAACATCAGCATGGCGCGGTTCATCTGCTGGCTGAGCTGGAACAGCCAGTTCAAGCCTTCAAATTGGACATACAGCGTAGACAGCGGATACACCGTTATAATGAACGAAGGCAGGAATACCAGCACCAGCACCGCGGCATTGATTTTTACCGCCCGCGGCGGATCAAGCAGGCCAAGATGGAGTCCATAGACGATAGGAACCAGGGTGCTCGCCCACAGATAGGCTGTCATATCGTAGGTGCTGGCGGCCTGCTCTTGGGTATCATTTATCCACTCCGTACCTGCCCATACCAGCAGACAGGCGATGCCCGCCCAAATAAGCGTATACAACACGGATTTGACGTTCATAGCGATCACTCTCCCCATATGGCGTCAGAATGCAATCTCTTCTTCCAACCTTACCATAAAATGGAGCGGGGTAACTACCTTTATCTCCTCCACCTACATACCTTTATCTCCTCCACCTTACATTTCGCTTAAATCAAAATCACGCAGCTTAACCAGCGGCTTTTTGCCACGGTTGCCTTTTTCCACGTGCGCCTTGCCGTTCTCTTCATGCCCTTTGATAATATAGTCGCCAGTCAGCAGGTTATAATCTTCTTCGGTCGCCTGCTCCTCTGGCTCTTCGCCCCCATTAAAGTATGTACCGGACGTCATCCCAATCAAGAACCAATCCGCATCCTGGTAACGGAAACGGTACCGGTTGTACCAGCGCCAGTTGCTGCCGCCATATTCGCTGACGACAAGCGATCCTCGGTTAATCTCCAGTCCGTCAAAAGGATCCCCCCATACGCCGCCTTCATCCGCGCGGAGCAGCACATGGTCCGCTATGATCGACAGCTTATAGCTCCCGTCCGGCTTGCCAAAAGCAATTAGCAGCGCGCGTTCAGGCGCTTCTCCCTCACCCGGCACGGCCTTCTCGATTACGGTTGCCGCATCCTGTACTCCGTCTTTGTTCAGGTCGCCAACCACACGGACCGGCTCGCCATCGGCGTCCCGCAGCTCCGTCCAATCTTCGGGAATAACGCCCTCCAGGGTTCGGGCTCCTTGCAGCCCGGATTTAGCCTGCGTTTTCCGTCCGCCTGTACTCGGCCCGGCGTCCGTACCGCCGCTGGAATGATCTGTATCCCCTGCGGACGGGGTCTGCTCATTCGCTGCGGACGGGGCCTGCTCAGCCGCTGCGGCATCCGGTGATGCAGAATTGGCTGGCGAAGCTGAAGCGGATGGCGAAGCTGAAACGGCCGGCCGGGACTGCCCGCCTGCGGAAGCTGCGGGTGACGCACTGTTTGAGACGGCCGCCGATGGTGAAGTTTTCGGCACTTCGGATGACTGGGGCTGCCCCTCGGAATCGGCACTGCTGCATGAAGCGAGCACTCCGCATAACAGGGACAAAACTGTAAATTTGAGGAATTTGTTCATCGGTCTCTCCTGTCCTTTTCTCTTGATCCAATCTTCTCCATTATAAAGGATGAACGCAGAACTTCCCTCTCCCCTACTCCCCAATTTATAAAAAAACAAAAAGAGCCTGTGAAGCCGGCTCTTAGTTTCTATCCCTTTCGTTCCATAATATTGGTTCACGCTGCTCCCCCCTGCCTTCAAGCGGGGTGTTGACCCTTCCCTTCAGCGGTGCCGCATACGGCTCGCCGGAATAACAAACGAAACCGCCCGCAAAAGAGTACCTTTCGGATCCCTTTGCGGGCGGTTTACGTTATCTTCGTGTGTGGATGATTTTCCATGTTTCAGCGTTCTTGTCTCGTTTCAAACTCAATTACAGGAGAGCCATTGAGCCCGAATCGGACAAACGTATAGCGGTCCTGAAAAATCATCGTTCCGGGAGGAAGGCCTTTGTCGGTCCAGCCCGGTTTGTCTTTGTAGCTGTCCGGCCCGACCTTATATAATTCGCCCAGGATATGGTGATGCGGTCCCAGGAGATTCCGGCAGCTGCCGGTCAGCTCCAGCTCAATAAGGTTATCACCCTGACGGAGATAGGAGGAAATGTCGGCGGTGTAAGGCTCCCACAAGAAGGTTTTGACTTCAAGGCCGTTTATAAAAAGCTTAGCGGCAATGGTATCCAGTTTGGCGATGAAACACCAGCGCGCAACTGCCCAGGTCATCTCCTCCAGCCGGATGGTCTGGCGCAGCCGGAGACTTCCGGCAAAAAACGGAAAGCCCTGGCGGGTCAAGTCGCCTGCGTCCGCCCGTTGCGGCGGCTCGGTCAGTTCAAAACCGCCGTCCGTCCAAACCGCCTGGCGCTCCCCGTCCGTGAACGCTCCGTCAGACCGGACGCCAAATTGTCCAAGCAGATAGATCGGCTCAATTTCCCAGTCGAATGTCAGCTTGTTGCCCTCAGCTTCAAACCGCTTCGCCCGCTCCAACTGCTCATACATTTCGGGAGATTGGCGGAACTCTCCCGCCAGCCTCAGGGTATTGGCACCCGCATGGACAAGTCTGCGAACGTCGATCATGCGTAGGGAAGAATCCCGCCACCATCCGCATGACTGCGAAGCAACTGGAGCCCCATTCAAGGTAATGGCCATTTCCTCCGGCCGTTCAAGGACGAGATACAGCTCTCTGGCTCGGTCTGTGTCAAATGCGGCCTCAAAGCTAAATTCCAGCTCAAACCCGACCGGCTTCCCATACGCCAGCAGACGTTCCTGAATAAAAATAACCGGCAATAGCTCCGTCCACTCCCCGCCGCTTACCCGCAGCCGGGCATAATCCAGCGTCAGGCTGTTCAGGTCGGCTTCCGCAATCTCCCATTCCGGTGCCAGCTCGATCTGCCGTTTTGCGTTTTGGGGGACATTTTGGGCCTGCACCATCCGCCGCTCTGCGTTTCGGAGGTTATTATGAGGCGGGCGAAAACGTTCGGGAGCAATGTCCGTATCCGGGACTTCCGCGGCGTTCGCCGTAGAACCCGTCTCCCGTTTTCCCACAGCATTTGCCGCAGAGTCCATCTCCCGTACCCCCACAGTATCCGCCGTAGAGTCTATCTCCCGTATTCCCACAGTATTTGCCGCGGAGCCTATCTCCCGTATCCCCACAGCATTTGCCCTAGAGTCCATCTCCCGTATTCCCACAGCATTTGCCGCGGAGCCTATCTCCGGGGTTTTCACAGCTCTCACCACGTGCATGTCCCGGCTTTCCCCAGCCTCTAAAACACCTTCCACCCTCCCTGCTTTTGCAGCATGCGCCGCAGACTGCACGCGAAGGAGACAGGACTGCCCCGCCCGCAGGGATACCCGTACAGTTAACGCCCCGTCGGAAATCCGGGACAGGGAAAGTGAGCGGCCGTACATTTCCGCAACAGCCGGCCAGTCACGGTTTCTTTCCAAAGCGCTTCCAGTGTCTTCCGCAGCTCCCGGTTTGACGCTTCCTGCCCAGTCCACGCCTCCTTCCGAAGCGGCCTCGACGCTTCCTAGGCGGCCTGCTTTTCCTTCCGCACCCTCCCCGGTCTGCTGCCCCGGAAATGGGACAACAACGCCTCGTTCGAGATCAATAACGGACACGATTCCTTCCGTCTCCCCGAGCTCCATCCCGAGGTCGGAGTAATGCTCCGTACCTGTATTGACTACATAATACAGCGCATCCTCACCCAGCTTCATGGAGCGGATGTGCAGCTCGTCAGGAAGAAGCTGCCCGCCGGAGCCGCCGGACCGACGGATAAACGGCGGAGACGATACGCAGACAGCTGCCGCAACCGCCGCTGGCTCCATCGCGGGACGAACAGCTCTTGCAATCAGCGTATTCAGCGCTTCGTCCGGCTCACCATCAGCCAGCTCCGGATAAGGCGCAAGCGCAATCAGGCTCCCGCCCTGCTCCGTGAAAGCGAGCAGCAGGTCAATTGTCGGCCTCGCAAGCGTCACCGCCGGAGGAAGCACGACGGTCCGGTAAACGGCCTTGCCGACTTCGAACAAGCCGCCGGACACTCGCCCCGATGCGGCAATGAGGCTTTCGCTGCCGTAATCATGTTCTATCCCATAGCGGCACAGCCAGACCGACAACCGGGCAAAATCATCGTGATACGGCTGGATCGCCGCCGAATCTTCTCCCCGCTGGAGCACCCAAGCGGAGCGTACCGGGTGCAGCAGCAGCACCTCTGTCCGGCTACTGCTTTCCGACAGCAGCAGGGACAGCCGGGCGAAATAATCATTAAAATTTTTATATTCCTTCCACCAGGGCTGCTGATAAAACAAAGACGGCGGGTAATCCCGCTTACGCAGTCCTCTCAGTGTGTAGCTCTGAAGATGCTGGCACAGCGAATTGATGCCATAAGCGAACTGCCACTCGCCGATCCGCTTCAAGTCGTCCAGCCCGACGTTCCAGCCCGCACAGCCGAAGCTTTCGGTGATCGTCCGCCGCGCTCCTGTCTGCCGCGCGGCGGACCCAACCTGCTTCGGCACAACCGGATCCCTGCCGACAAACCGGCCCAGCCAATCGCACCCCGGCATCTGCATATGCGCATAAAACGCCATAGGATCGCCGACAGAAGTCACCTGCTGCGTCAGCTCCTGCTCATCCACGACATGGCCTGTCAGGACCCAGCCTTTTGAGGCGCACCACTCTCCAATTTGCCGGGCATAAGCATCGGCAAACATATGCGTGACGCACTCCCAATAATCGTATCGCGCTTTGCGGCACGGACCGCCGTCATGGAACAGCCAGGGCAAAATGGTTTTGACGTCTTTCCCCGTCCGGGAAGCAAAAACCGCCTCCAGCTCCGCTGACCAGGGCAAGCCGCCGCGCGCAAACTGCGGTTCGTCCGTAAATACGCCCTGCAGCACTCCTGTATACGTCTCACCAAACTGCCGCCAATAGGGTTCATAAGCAGCTGCGATAAATTGACGTACGGCCTCCCGGCTGAGCGTATCCGTGTAATAAGGATTTACCTCATACGCGATCTGAAGGTCCGCCCGCTCCGCTTCCGTCTCCGGCAGCAGCCGCCAGCCTTCCGGCTCGGCGGCATACGATGCAATAACCCCCTCAGCTCTGCCGTCGAAAGGCGGCTTCCGGCAGACGAGCCGTTTTTGCTGATAGCGGAGCCCCTTGGCCGGCACTGTACCATCCGCGGTCCCGCTCGGCCAGCCGTTTTCGTCGTAAAGCCAGGCCTTTAATCCAAGCTCCCGCGCCTTGTCCAGGCACAAGCGGACGGCATCCATCCAGGCCTCGCCCATATACGGCGTGCGAAGCCCGCCCCGGGCATGCATAAAGAAACCGCCCGCCCCGGCTTGCGCCATTTCTTCTATCTGCCGGACAAGCTCATCCGGATCAAGCGCGTCATTCCAGGACCAAAACGGCAGGCTGCGATATTCGGCCGGGGGATTTTTTAGACTGTTCCATATCTTTTCTGCCGACGGGTTTGGCTGATTCAACCCAATCGTCGGGTTCAAGGGGTTCTTCGGATTTGGCATCGGGTTTGACTGGTTTGACTGGTTTGACTGGATCGACGGGATCGACGGGGTCGACGGGATCGACGTGCTTATCATGCTCGCCCCTCCTAACCGCTCTCCACAATCTGACCGTCCTGCGCCCTGCGAATGACCCGCTGCCGCAAGATCCGCCTCCCCACGGTCCGCCTTGTTCGCACCCGAGCCGCCGTATCGGGCGTTTGTCGCTTTCACGTAAATCCCCTCTTTCTTTACTCGCGGCCTAGTTGTCCTCAAGACAGAGCGCAACAAGATCATCGACATGGGCGGTCGCCAGACATTCGACGGTATCCGCTGCCCCGTAATAGATTTTGACTTCGCCGTCTTCCTCCAGAATCATGCCTCCCGGAAAAATAACGTTGTTGCGGAATCCCCCGCTGATTTCATAAGACGCCTCCGGCGCCAGCAGCGGCTTCCGGCTCATTCCGGCAATCCGCTTCGGATTGTGCAGATCGAGCAGCATAATGCCCGCCGTGTAGCGTTTTTTCCATGCGGGCTCCCAGCCGTTTTTGCCGCGGGACGGATCAAGATCCACTGCGTGGAAGGTGGTCAGCCAGCCCTGCGGCGTTTTGACCGGGGGAGCGGCGGGGCCGACCTTATCGTTGGCAAACGGAATATGCTCCACGCCAAACAGCAAATCCGAGCCGCCCCAATATTTTAAGTCAGGCGATTCGGCAATCCAGGTATCGAACCGGTCTTGCCCTCCCCGGCTGTACACGGTAAACGGACGTTCCAGCCGCACATATTTGCCCCCAATGCGCTCGGGAAACAGCACCATATTCCGCAGATCGGGCGTCGAGAGACTGAGAATCTCAAAATGCTCCAGATCGTCCGTTACGGCAATGCCACCGCGGATGCCATGCTCCGTATCTACGGCAAAACACATGTACAGGCGGCCTTCGATCACCGTCAAACGGGGGTCATAGGCCCGGATAATTTCCTCGTCACGCAGCTTGAACACGGGTTTCGGGCCGGCCGTCCAATTGATACCGTCGTCGCTGAACGCGATCCCGAGATCGGTCGTGTGGTGCGGCTCGATGGTCTGCTTCTCCAGCGACCCATAATCGTTGCGAAAAATCATAACGTATTTGCCGTTAAACTTGGCGACACCCGCATTAAACACAAGCGCCGCAGGGTAAGGAATGCGCGCCGCGTCCAGAACCGGATTGGCCGGATGGCGGCGGATCACGGAAGCGGAAGTAAGATGGGCTGGTACAGATAAAGTCATAAGCGGATTCCTCCTGCATGATATAATTTTTTAAAAAATGGCCAGAGCGCAGCCCTTTCGGACTCAGCCGTAAATCCCATCACGCACACCATTCCGGTGCCTAACCGTTCAGAACCGGTTCAGCCTTTGAGCGACCCCGCCGTCATCTGCATAAACGACTTATTGGCAAGCAGATAAGCGACCAGGATCGGCAGAATCGACAGGCAGGCCCCCGCCATCATATAGTGTGTTTGCGAAGCGGCGGAGAAGCCGTATTTCAGATTGGCCAACCCGACGGTCAGCGTCTGCAGCTCCGGTTTTGTCATCGTGAAGACTAGCGGCAGCAAATACTCGTTCCACGCGCCCCGGAAGGTGAACAACGCGCCGACGCCAAGCCCGGGACCAAGCAGCGGCAAAATGATCCGCCAAAACGTGCGTCCGAGCGAGCTGCCGTCGATCAAAGCCGCTTCATCCAGCTCGCGCGGTATCCCCTTCATAAAGCTGAGCAAAATAAAGAAGATGGATGCATGCGCGGAGATCAGGATCAAAATGACGCCCCACAAGCTGCTGTGCAGGTTCAGCGCAACCATCAGATCAAACTGGGGACGCAGCACAACCGCGCCCACGGCGACAAACATGGTAAAGGACTGCATGCCGACGTACAGTTTTTTGCCGAAAAAGTTCATCCGGTCCACCACATAAGCCGCCATGGATGCGACAAGCAGCGTGCCGACAACGGCGGATAATGCGACGATCAAACTATTCATCGTATAACGGGAGAAGTTGGCCTGCTCCCAGGCCTCGGCGTAGTTGCTGAACTCCCAGCTGGCCGGCAGAAAGGTTGCACCCGTGGTCAGCTCGGCGTTTGTTTTAAACGATCCTAAAATCGTGATGACCACCGGAATCAACGTCAGGAAAGCGACGGCCAACAAAAAAATCCACAATATGGTGTTTCCCAGTATGTTTTTCCCTTTCATCCCACAGCACTCCTCAATCGGTCGGATTCATCCGTCTGGACGCATAGAAGTAGATTATGGAGATCGCGCCGACAATGAGCGCCGATACAAACGCCACCGCACTGCCGTAACCGAACTCCTGCACCTGTGTCGACGCCCCCATTCCGCCCACGGGGAAAAATAGTTTGTAGAGATACAGGAACATTACCTCCGTTTTGCCTACCGGACCGCCTTCCGTCAGCACCATAATGCTTTCATAGCCCTTCAAAGCGGTGATAATCGCCAGCATAATGACCATCTGCATCACCGGTCCCAGCATCGGCAGCGTAATATACCGGAACTGCTGCACTTTGTTTGCGCCGTCGAGCGCGGAGCTTTCGTAAACATCCTCCGGAATGTTTTGAAGTCCGGCCAGGAACAGCAGCATGTAGTTGCCGACCGCGCCCCACACGGCCACGAGAATAACGGTGAGCATGGCGTATTTGGTTCCAAGCCAGTCAATGCCGGTGGAAGTGATGCCAAATTTAATCAGGAACTGATTTAGAATCCCGTTATAGGAATTGAATATGGTAAAAAAGACCACCGCCATGACGGCGGTACTGATGACCGTAGGCATAAAAAAAATGCCCCGCAGCAGCTGCCGCCCTTTAATCCCGCGGTTCAGAATGGCCGCCAGCAGCAGGGACAGCGGAATGGTCAGCAGCAGTTTACCGCCTGCATAGATAAACGTATTCAGCACCGAATCCCAAAACTGGGTATCCTTCATGATCCGGGCGAAGTTCTCCAGGCCAATAAAACGTGCGGTGCCATACCCTTTATATTCGTAAAACATATAGCGGAACGCCCAGGCGATGGGGTAAATGCCAAGCACCAGCGTCAGCAGCGCGCTCGGCAGCAGAAAGCTGTATGAGAACAGCGCGTGTCCGGTTTTTTTCATGGTTCTCTGAGAGCTCCTTTCCTTCTTCAGGCGGGAAGCAAACACTGGGGGAGACTCGCTCCCCCAGCCGTTTGTCCGCCGCCGGGTTAGATGACGGCGGCTATCTTCCCGGTTACTTGGCGAATTGGCCGCCCAGCTTCGCAGGGTCGAAGCCCGCATCGGGTTCCGCTTTTACGCCGTCGTTCTCGATCGCGTTGTCCAGCGCAGCGTTATACCGGTTGTTTACATCGGTGATGACCGCATCCAAATCGCCGCCGTTCAGCATGTACTTGAAGAACGCGTCGAACGCTTTCATGCCTTCCGGAGCTACCGTCGGATACACCGGCCACACGCCATCGTGCTCGTTCGGCAGGAACCCTTCAATCCCTTTGACCTCTGGCGTTTTGGCCGTGGAGCTGATGGACGGAACCATGGAGATACCAAAGCCTTTTTCCTGATACTCCGTCAAAATCTCATCACTGTACATGTACTCCATGAACTTCCACGCTGCTTCCTTGTTCTCCGTTTTGGAGCTCAGGCCAAGCCATGGGCCGCCAAGGAAACCTGAAGCTCCTTTGACGGTGCCGTCAATCGTCGGAGCCGGCGCAGCCGCCCAGTCGATTTTCGCCGGGAACTGCGAATTGTACACGCCGGGCTCCGCCGAGAAGGACAGATACATGCCGATTTTGCCTTCCGCAAACTGTGCCCGCAGCGGGTCGATATCCAGCGACTCCACACCCGGCAGCATGCTGCCGTCGTCCCGGATCTGCTTGAAGGCTTCGATAATCGGTTTGAAGCCGCTAAAATCATAACGCGCCGTCTTGAAATCGTAACCGAAGCCGCCGTAACCGCTCAATTCGGCGATGACCCGGGCCGAGCGGCCGAGCGCGCTGCTCGGGTTTTTGAAGTTGAGGGCAAATCCGTAAGCTCCATCGGCTTTGCCGGCTTCCGTCAGCTTTTTGGCCGTATCGACCAATTCCTGCAGCGTAGCCGGCGGCGCGGCGATGCCCGCTTTGGCAAACAGCTCTTTATTGTAAACGAGCCGCATCGTTGTTCCGTAGTTCGGCAGCGAATAACGCTTGCCTTCAAAGGCGTTCAGCTGGTCCATTTCCGGGAATTTCGTTTTCATTTCGTCGGTCAGGAACTCGTCGATTGGAGCGAGAAAACCTTTTTTGTAAAAATTCTGGATCGTGTCCTCTTTAACCCGGATAATATCCGGAGCGTCCGAGGTCTGGAACGACAGGTCCAGCGCGGTATCGAAATCGTCCCCCTTAACTACAAGCTCCACTTCGATGCCGTCCGGATTCGTTTCGTTAAATTTCGCCACTTTTTCCTTGATGAACTCGGCGTCGTGACGGTCGCCTGTCCAGTAGCTAATTTTTGTTTTTTCTTTTGCTGCGGTACCCGAGCCTTCCGCCGCATCGTTTGCCGAATCGCCTCCGCATGCCGACAGGCCGATGGCGAGCACTAGGCTCAAGGTCGTTAACAGAAACCGTTTTTTCATATCAAGCAAATCCCCCTTTAAGTTCACAACCTTTGACTTGCTGTCTTACACTGTCGATTATAGGGCAGGAACGGACGCGGCATAATGCGGCAAAGCCCACATTAAGGGCAGAAAATCCGCGAAGTCGCTGTCCGCTGCCTCCCCCTCAAACAAATCAAGCCGTCCGGCCGGTAAGGCTGGACGGCTTAAAAGCCGGAGTTAGGCTGTACGCCGCAATAAGGCAGATGGACGGCGGCATAAATGCCGATAGACCAATCACGTTTTTCCCAAATAGTCTGTCTTGAACTCCGAAGGCGTCATCTGCGTGTATTTCTTGAAAACATCGCTGAAATACCGGCGGTGCTCATACCCGAGTTCAGTTGCAATTTCCTGCACCTGAAAGCCTTCAATCAGCATCGTTTTTGCTTTCTCCATCTTTTCGCTCATGACATAATGCTGGAAGGACACGCCCGTCACTTTTTTGAACACATTGGAGAAATAACCTTGGCTGAGATTGATCTGCCTGGCCACCTGTTCAAGCGACAAGCCGGTATGCAGATGCGTCCGGATGTAATCCTTCGCCTGGAGAATGATCTTCATGGATTCCATGGAGCGCTCTTCTTCGATCCAGCCGCACGCCTCCTCGCATAGGCCGGTCAGCAGCCCGCGCATTTCCTGAAAAGTAGGCTGGCGCGAGCTCCGCAGCCGGTTCACCCGTTCCTCCAGCGCTTTAACTTTGGCGTGCGGGAACAGCTCAAGCATGACCCGGCAGATTTTGTAGGCCAGCTCGTAACCAATGCTCTCCACATACGCCGGCTCTGGCAGCGGGCCGGGCCGCAGCAGCTCATCCCACATCCGCCCTAGCATCTCCCGGCTTTTCTCCCGGTTGCCGGACCGCAGAGCAAACAAAAAATCACGTTCGGCCTCCGGGGAGTAGCTGCTGAACGTACGGGAAGGGTGCGGTGCCCCGTTATAGCTGTAGACGGCGTTTCCGTCCGTGTAGAAATGATACGCCAGCGCGTCCAGCGCCTGCGCGTAAGAATCGGCCAGCTCATGAATCGACCGCACGTAGCCGCCAAGCCCGATCGACAGCGTATCGCGCGAATACCGGGCCGCATGGGCGCAGCAGGTCTCGGTTAAGTCCTGCGCCTCCCGGGGATCATCGCCGTTCATAATGCACACATACCGGTTGGTCGATTCACGGAAAATCACACCCCGCGTCCGGCCGGAGACCGTTTCCTCCAGAATATTTTGCAGGCTGAAGCGGACCAGCTCAATCTCCTGAATCCGCGCTTCTCCGTACTTTCCGGCAAACCGGTCGATCTCCGCAATAAACACAAAAAAATGTTCCTCTGCCAGCGGAATCCCCAAATACGCCCAGCGCGAACGGGCACTCTGCTCGCTCGTCCGGTGGCGGATCAGAAAGGTCAAATATTCCTGCCGCAGAATCGGCAGACTTTCCCGGATTTTCACTTCCATCGCCCGCAGCCGCTCCTGTTCGCCGCGTTCCTCCAGACACTGCTCCTTGGCTTTTAAAACAATGCTTATGATTTCATCCAGCGAAAACGGCTTCTTCACAAAGTCCATCGCACCCAGGCGGATCGCCTGCTGGGCGTACGCGAACTCGGAATACGCGCTCAGGATGATGATTTTGCATGCCGGAGCGAATTCCAAAATCTCCCGCGTCATAGCGAGCCCGTCCATTCGTGGCATGCGGATGTCTGTCAGCACGATATCGGGTTTACGTTCGCGGATCATCCGAAGCCCCTCTTCTCCGTCCAGCGCTGTTCCGACAACTGTGATCCCGTTGGCCTCCCAGTCGGGTTTACGCGAAATCATGTCCACCACGCTTTTAATATCATCGATGACAGCCAGCGTAACGTTCTGCCGCTCCGGCTCCTGTTCATTCATGTTCCTCTCTCCCTTCCCCGGTGCCAGCGCCGGCGGGCCGCACGGGCAGCCACAAATCGGTCCGCGAGCCCAGGCCTTCCCTGCCGGACAATTCCATCCGGGCCGTCTCGCCGTAATACAGCTGCAGCCGGTGTCTGATGTTGATGAGCGCATAACCTTTTTTGGACAGCGGCTGGAAGGCCATCGCCTGCTCCACTTTCTCGGCATCCATCCCGCTTCCGTTGTCCTCAACCGCAAGATGCAGCATGCCCTGCTCCAGCGACACCCGGACCCGGATCAGACAGCCCGACCGGCGGTCCGCAAAACCGTGCTGGATGCTGTTTTCGACAATCGGCTGCAGCAGAATTTTGGGAACGGCATAGGTCAGCAGCTCTTCATCCTCCACGGTTACTTCATAATCGAACAGCCCTTCATAGCATTTTTGCTGCAGGGCGGCATACTGGCGGACATGGGACAACTCGTCTTCCAGCGAAATCCAGTCTTTGCCCCCGCTGAGCCCAAGCTGGAACATCTGGGACAGGGCAAGAATCATCTCGCCCACATCGTCGTTTTCCCCTAGTACGGATTTGCAGTAAATTGTGTTCAGCGTATTGTACAAAAAATGAGGTTCCATCTGCGCCGTCAGCGCCCGGATCTCCGCCTCCCGCTTGCCTTCCTCCTTCAGCCGGACGTCCTCAATCAGCGCCTTGATCTCCGACATCATCCGGTTGAACTGATGCCCGACCTGCGCGATTTCATCCTGGTATTTGCTTTCGTACGTCACGCCGAGCTGATTTTCTTCAACCCGCCGCATCAGCCGGCTGAGCTTGAACAGCGGCTTCAGCAGCGCGGCCGTCAGCTGGTTCGAGAAAAACCAGGTGGTCAGCAGAAACAAAACGACCACCAGAATGGCTGCACGCTGGACGCCTTCCAGCTGGCCGAGCAGCTTATCCTTCGACTGGATGCCGACAATCGTCCAATCGGGGGCCGCCAATGATTTTTTATAATTGACCAGATAATCTTCCCCGTGCTCGGCATAAAAAAAGTGTCCCTGCTCCCCGTTTTCCCGCGGCGGAAGCGGTGCGCCGCTTTCCTTTTTGCCTGCCGCCGGCAATGCGGTTTGGACAACCTCCTCCCCTTTGCCGTTCAGGACTCTGTATTCGAGGTCGTTTGCCGTCTGACCGGAATTCAGCAGCGAAGCGATTTTGCTCTCACGGATGTTCACCACAATATACACATTGGTCGCCGGGAGACGCTCGTAAATGCCCCGCACCACAAAAGAAATCACACGGTCATTGCCCGTAAACAGCCGGTCGTAATGCCCCTTGGCCCAATATCCGCCAGGACTTTGCTTGCTGTTGTCGTACAGCTCGGAGCCGTAAAACGAATGATCCTGCGTGCGCACCTGGGTTGTCGAATAAAAATCCCCGATCGGCGTCGCAATCAGCACATTTTCGATCAGCGGTTCGTTGAAGCTTGTCTGGGACAGCACATACTGCAGCTCGGACAAATGCACATAATAATTCGTCACATCATACGCCTGGACATCCATCATCATCTGCCTGTAGGCGTCGCTCAGCATCAGGGACTGGACCGACATCGCCACATCGTTCAACCGGTAATCCAGCAGCTGCGTCGTCTTGTTCACCGTCTCTTTGCTGGCGTCAAACGCGTTATTTTGGATCTCCTTGGCGGCTATCCGGTACGTCAGTGTACCGCTTGCGCTAATTGACAGCGTTATCAAAACGGCAAACGAAAACAGCACCCTCTGCTTGATCGAGACCCGGTAGTATATGCCCGCCAGCCTATGCCACAACCGGCCCAGCCCGACTGCCGCCTTTGTCATGCCTTCACCTTCCAGTCAATAAAAAATAGGTCCGCCTGCCAGCCGATCCGCCGGATGGCCGGACCGGCCGGGGGACGTTCCTTGTTCACCTGTACGATACGTTCTCGTGCGGCGGGGTGTCAATTAAAATTACAGCACTCAGGGGAAAGCTCACGGGGTTTCATAGCCGTGTTGCCGGTTTTTTGCCCGGTACTGAACAGGCGAACAGCCGTAAATCTCTTTAAACTGCCGTGAAAAAAAATGCAGCGAAGCATAACCGAATTCCTCGGCGATGTCCGTTACGCTAAGGCTGCTTTCGGTCAGCCGCTCCGCCGCCCGCTTCAGCTTGCTCCGGATTAGATATTGCTTCGGGCTGACGCCCGTTTCTTCCCGGAACCGCTTGTAAAAATGCGACGGGCCAAGCCCGCACAGCTTCGGCCACTGCTCCGGGGGCGGCGTTAGCTCCGGCGTCTCCTCCAGCTGCCGCAGCAGCCTGCGGATGCGCGGGTCCGCCGGGCGGTCCGCCTGCAGCGCGGCGGCGGCAAATCCGTCGAGCAGCCAAACGTACAGCCCGGCTTCGGCCCGTTCCCGCGCATACAGCTCGCCCGACTCGAACAACGCTACGAGCTCCGCAAAGCGCTCACTCAGCCGGCTGCCGGCCCCCACGTGTCGAACGGCGGGCAGGCTGTCCAGCTCGCGGCACTCCGGCAGACCGGCCAGACGGCCCGCATCAAATGGATCACCGTCATAAGCAAACCAGTGCGGCTGGGCGCTGTAGGGGTCCGGGAACAGACCTGCATAAATATTATAGGCTGTCAGCGGACGGTCGGGGCTTGCGATAAACGCATGCGGGCAGCCGGGAGGAACGGTAAACAGCGTCCCGTTGACCACGGGATACAGCGCACCGCCGGCCTGGACGGCGCCTTCGCTTGTAAACAAATGAAACCCGTAGTTGTACCCCCGGCGGCGGCGTTCATATATGCTGCCGTTGTATATATAGGGATGCGCGGCGGCAATCCGCGGGCGGATGTCGGATAATTTCATAGCCGTCCTCCTCGTACCTTGACCGTGCCAAATCTAAGGACTGATTTTTATGTTAGACGATGTAAGGTAGCGTTAGGAAGCTCGCGCAAAACCTTAAATTTATTGTGGTCAAGCTACCAGGGTGTGTACGCAAACTGTAAATTAAGGAAATCAGGGTCAATCAAACGATTCCGTGATGGGTTACGGAATGCTATCAACCCTGGATCTACACCTGTTTATTGTCAGATCGATCTACGAACCCTCTCCTGTGACACACCCGCAGCGGATTACCACAGCACGCGATACGTAGGTCTTTCCGGACCCAGGGGACGCTATTCCTGAAATTCTTGGGCTTTTAGTAGGCCCTGCGGACTCCAGATCAGTTATTCGTACTGAAAACATACAAACGATGGATTTTCCGCGTAAATAGGTGCATCTGAGTCCGTCACTTTGCCAAAACACGGAATAATCAGCAAATAAGGCATTCTCAGTCCGTACACTTGTGCCCCTACTTTCTCTGCGGCTACAAAAGGCGGGAATCTGGGATGAAATCTGCAGCATGAATGCTTTTTTAATAAAATGAAAAATTATCGGCGTTTGGCAACCCCTATGACAAGACAGCGATCTTGTTCATGGCTTTTTTGACGTTGATTTCGATGAGTCTATGGCTGAAGTAAGTTGCGTACAGACTCTAGTTCCGCCAGGTATAAAATGAGCGGAATCTAATGCAAGAATACAGGCTCTACTGCAAAGCCTCCCGCTCCTTCCAATGCTACAATAAGAAGCAGGATCCGCATAGAAGGAGGATGGCAATGAATCAAAATATTCCGCGTCCCGCCCCGCATGTGGCGGCATTTGAACGGCTTGGTTTCGGTATGTTTGTACACTGGGGACTCTACTCCATCTTAGGCCAAGGCGAGTGGGCCATGCCTATGCAGAACATTCCGAAGACGGAATACGCCAAGCTGAAGGACCGGTTCACCGCAGCGGAATTTGATGCAAGAGCGCTTGCCGCTTTAGCCAAGCGGGCCGGCATGAAATATATTGTGCTGACGACACGGCACCATGACGGATTTTCGCTGTACGACACCTGCGGACTAAATGAGTATGACGCGCCCCACAGTCCCGCCGGGCGGGATTTGGTGGCGGAGTTTGTGGAAGGCTGCCGCGCGGAGGACATCGTCCCTTTTTTCTATCACACGACACTGGACTGGTACCGGGACGACTATGAAACGGATTTCCCCGCTTATCTGCGTTATCTGCGCAGCTCCGTGGAGCTGCTCTGCACCCGTTACGGCCCGATCGGCGGACTGTGGTTCGACGGCAACTGGAACAAACCGGATGCCGACTGGGAGGAAGACGCCCTGTACGGCATGATCCGCTCCCGTCAGCCGCACGCCATCATTGTGAACAATACCGGCCTTGAGGCAAGAGGGGAACTGGGCCATCCCGAGATCGACAGCGTCACCTTCGAGCAGGGCCGCCCGGAGGCGATGGACCGCCGCGGCCACCGCAAATACGTCGCAGCCGAAATGTGCCAGACTATAAACGGCCATTGGGGCATCGGCCGTTCCGATTTCCGCTGCAAATCCCCGGGCGAGCTGATCGAGTTCCTCTGCTCCTGCCGCAAAGTCGGCGCCAACTATCTGCTGAACATCGGTCCGCAAGCGGAAGGCGGCGTAGACAAGCTGCAGGCCGCAACGCTGGGGACGCTTGGTGACTGGGTCCGGCTGCACAGCGAAGCGCTGTACGATACTACGCCGGCGGGTATTCGCGGAGCGGGCCAGGATTTTGCGCTGCGAGGCCCGGACGGCCGGCTCTATTTCTTCATCCATGATTTATCCATCGGCGGCTCGTCCCATGTGACGGTCGGCACAGCGGGTGCTGGCCCCCGTCCGTTCACCGGGGTTCAGGAACCCGTCCGCTCGCTTCATTGGCTGGACAACGGGGAACCCTTGACGTTCAGCCAAAACCGGGCTGCGGACCTGTTCACTTTCCAGGCCACTCCGTACCCTTACGGCACCGATCTGGTCGTCCGGATTGCGGTTGCTGAGACGGGAGACTAAACTACAGTCCAATTTTTAAACAATTTTTAAAACAAACCCTCCGCTTGTTTTAACCTTGGCCCATTACGATGAGAGCAGTTAACGATATCAGGCTCCTGCAGCATTTGGGAGCGGCTTTCATCGGTTAATGCAAAAGACTCAAGAAGGAAGTGAAGGGTTTGCGGATATTGGAAGGGGTATTGATCATCTCGGCAGCGGCTGCGATGGTGTTGCTGCTGCTGCGGAAAGAAAACACCCGGACGCTCAGCGCCGCCGCCGGGTGGAACTGCGGTTTTTGGCTTGCCGCGCAGCTGTGGTTCGAGGGGTACCGCTGGCAGATGGTTCCCGTTTATCTTTTGGCGGGTTTGCTTGCTGTAATGGCGTTGGCCGGCCGGGGCAGGCTCAGAAAATCTATGCGGTACACCCTGCCGCCGCTGTTCCTGCTTTTAGCCGGAGGTTCGGCCGCCTTGTGCGTCCTGCTGCCGGTGTTTGATCTGCCGGAACCTGCAGGCAAGCTGGCGGTGGGAACGGAGGTACTGCACTGGGTTGATGCCGGCCGGGAGGAAACGTTTACGGAACAGCCCGGCGACAAACGCGAGCTGATGGTACAGGTATGGTATCCTGCCAAGCAGCCGGACAAAAGTTCAGCTGTAAGCACAGTGTTTCCAGCCGAAAAAGAGCAGTTCCAAGCATACCTGAAGGCCTATTCCGGCTATCTGGGCGTGCCCGCCGCCGCGCTTGACTACTGGAAATACATCCGTGGCAACGCTTATCCGGGGGCGGCGCCGCTGGCCGCGGATAGCCCGTATCCGGTTGTGCTGCTGTCGCACGGCATGGGGGTCGGCCGGATTCTGCACACATCGCAGGCCGAGCAGCTGGCCAGCCAAGGCTACGTTGTGGTTGCGGTCGACCACACCTACAGCACCGTCATGACCGCTTTTCCGGACGGAAAAATGACCGGGCTGGTGACGGAACCGTCGCAGGAGCATTTTTTTGAGGACAGCCGCAACATTGTACAGGTATGGAATCAGGATATCGCGTTTGTCATTCATCAGTTGGAGAAGCTGAATAACGGCGGCGACGCCAGCCGCTTCACCGGAATGCTGGATCTGGAGAATATCGGACTATTGGGGCATTCGTTTGGAGGAGCGGCTGCTTTTGAAGCCGTTTATGCCAATCCGAAGCTGAAAGCAGGCGTGGATATGGACGGTTCGCTGATCTGGCCGGAAGGCAGAGAAAACATGTCCAAACCGTTTTTGTTCATGGAATCCCAGGAGTTTATGGAAGTAAACAAACGGCAGGCAAAGTACCGCACCGCGCCAGTCACGGAGGAAGAGCTGGAGAAGCTGCATTATACGAGGGAACAGTTTAATAAAATCCTGCAAAACCGGGACATGGAGCTTCAGCTGATGGACCGTCTGCAGGCACAGGGCAGCGGCAAAGTGCTTTATGTTGAAGGGACCGGTCATTATAACTTTACCGATCTCCAGCTGTATTCCCCGCTGCTCGCATACACCGGGATGACGGGAAATATCAAAGGGTCCAGGGGGGCGGAGATTGTAAACCGTTATGTATTGGAGTTTTTTAATGAGCATTTGCGGGGGATCAAAAGCCAGCTGTTAACCGGGCCTGACCCGGACTACCCGGAAGTCCGCTTTCCGGAACGGCTCAACCCTTAACAAAAAACACCCTTTAGGCTGGATTGGAAGAACTTCTCCAATAACCAGCCTAAAAGGGATGTGTCAACGGAACAGCCGGGTATGCCGGATATGCGGGGGCATGCCGGATATGCCGGATATGCCGGATATGCCGGGTATGCCGCATAACGGCACCGGCAGCACCCGGGCTAGCTGTTGCCCGGAATCAGCGGCAGGCCCGCCCGTGCGCGGGATGACTCGTAGATGCCGTGAATCATTCGCATCGACTTGATCCCTTCCGCCGCGTTCAGCCAAAACGGCCGCCCTTCCCGCACATGTTCGTAAAAATCACGGATCAGCGTACCGTGGCTCACGCCCCAATACGATTTTGCGCCGGTGCTGGTGACCGCGGGACGGCTCAGCTCGGTTTCTTCCCCGTCCCGCCACAAATAAACGCAGTCCCGCCGCTGCAGCAGGGTCCCCTGTTCAAAGACCAGCTCCAGCTCCACAGGCGAGTTCGCAAGATACGCGTTGGTTCCGTAAAACAGCGCCCGCGTCCCGTCCGCAAAATCAAAACAGGCATGCGCGCTGTCCTCCACTTCGATGTACGGCTCAAGCGCATCCGTCGTAACGCTCCCGCGCACCCGGACCGGTTCGCCGCCGGCGAACCACTGCAGCAGATCCAGCGTATGAATCGTCTGGTTGATCAGCAGGCCTCCGCCTTCGGTGGCCCAGCGCCCCCTCCAGGGGCTTTTTTCGTAATAATCGCTACTCCTCGTCCAGGTTACGACGCCTTTGAGGCAGAGCAGCCTGCCCAGCCTGCCGGATTCGGCCACCTCCTTGATGACCCGGGAGCTGTTGTTATACCGGTTCTGAAAGCAGACCCCAAGCTGCGCGCGGCTGCGCCCGGCCGCTGCGTTCAGCCGCTCCGCCGCTTCCAGCGTCACTGCAAGCGGCTTCTCCATCAGGACATGCTTGCCCGCGGCAAGCAGTTCCTCCGCCATCTCCGCATGCAAATAATGCGGCGTACAGAGGTGAACCACTTCAATCTCCGGGCGTTCAAGCAGCGCCCGGTAATCTGTCAGCGCTTCGCAGCCGTAAGTCCGGGCCGCTTCTTCCGCCCGGGCCGGATCGCTGTCGACAACCGCCAGCAGCCCGGCCTGCTCCATTTCACCAAGCGCCGCGGCATGCAGCGGATAAATCGCCCCACAGCCAATAATGGCTGCGCCCGTTTTGTTCATCGCTCGCACCTTCCGTCTGGTTGTTTGACCTTGGACTACGCTTCTACAGCCGGCGGTTCCGGTCCGCTCTACCCTTTCAGCGTATCCGGCGTCAAGTTGACCGCCATGCGCTGCGCTTCAAGGCACAGCTCGGCGGCTTTGAACGCGTGCTCCTGCGTCATCGCTGCCTCCGTCCGGTTCAGACAGTCCAGAATCAGCTCCCCGAAAAAGGGGTACCCCACTTTCCCGGACACCTGCTCGTAATGCTCGCCGTTACGGTCTGCCCAAAACACATGGTCGCCCGTATTCGAACGGCCGAGATCGATATACTTACGCAGTTCAATATACCCTTCCGTGCCGAGGATAACCGTACGCCCGTCGCCCCAAGTGCCCAGTCCCTGCGGCGTGAACCAGTCGACGCGGAAATACTGCGTGGCGCCGTTGTCGCCAGCCAGTGTGGCATCGCCGTAATCCTCAAGCTCCGGGTACTGCGGATTGTTGTAGTTCCCCACTTTACTGTGCAGCACCTTGGCGTCCCGGCAGCCCGCAAAATGCAAAAACTGCTCGATCTGATGGCTGCCGATATCGCACAATATCCCGCCGTAATCCTCCCTGCGGAAAAACCAGTCCGGCCGGCTCGGCGCATTCAGCCGGTGCGGTCCGGTCCCCATAACCTGAATCACCCGGCCGATGGCGCCGCCCTTGATCAGCCGGTCCGCGTAAACCGCACTTTCGACATGAAGCCGCTCGCTGTAATAAACCATATATTTGCGGCCGGTCCGCGCTGTCTCGGCCCGTGCGGCTTCCAGCTGGTCCAGCGACGTAAACGGGGCCTTGTCGGTGAAGTAGTCCTTCCCGTGGCGCATCACGGTCAGCCCAAGGGGGCCGCGGCGCGACGGGACCGCCGCCGCGGCGACAAGCCGGACCTCCGGGTCCTCCAGCAGTTCTTCCGCCGACCGCGCGGCCTGGACCTGCGGGTATTTTTCCATAAACGACCGCACCTTGGCTTCGTCAGGATCGTACACCCACTTCAGGGTTCCTCCCGCCTCCAGCAGTCCGTTGCACATGCCGTAAATATGCCCGTGGTCCAGCGCCATCGCCGCGAACACAAACTCGCCCGGCTTCACTACAGGTTTCGCCTCATGCTTCGGCGCATAATTCATTCCATCGTTACGGTTCATAAGCTCCTCCTACACCAGCGTATTCAGATAATCCAGACTTAGACGGACGCTTTCAAACGGGCTGCGGCGGCATACATCCTGCTCAACGACATACCACTCCACGCCTGTCGCCCGGCACGCTTCAATGATGGCGGGATAATTCATATTGCCGTGTCCGACCTCGGCGAACACCTGCTGTCCGGATACGATTTCGAGGTCCTTCAGATGTACGACCTGCATCCGGCCCTTGACCTTGTGCACCCACTGGGCGGGATCGCCGCCGCCGACCTGCACCCAATACATATCAAGCTCGAAGCCAAATGTATCCGGGTCGCTTTCCTCCAGCAGGACCTGCATGCCCGTGATTCCGTCGAACCGTTCAAATTCAAACTGGTGATTGTGGTACACAAACTGCAGGCCGTATTCTTCTTTCAGCTCTTTGGCGATCGGGGACACTTCCCGGAGGAAAGACCGGTAGCCTTCCAGGCTGTCCCGGTTGCTTGCCGGCAGCGCGCCGAGTCCGATATATTTGCTGCCCCATAACTGGTGCTCGGCGGCAAGCGCCTTCAGGTCGTTTTTTAGGCGGTCATACGGCACATGCGTCACGCAAATGGTCAGCCCGTTTCGGTCGGCCAGATCCTTGACGACGGCCGGATCGATGGGTCCGATGCCCGAAATCTGGACAGCGGTGTAGCCGATCTGCTTCAACTGTTCAAATGTGGAGGCCAGATCCGCCTCCGTCCGCGCATATTCACGGAACGTATACATTTGTGCGGCGATATTCGATTTTTGCATAGCAGCCCGCTCCTTTTATTGAATTCGTTAATGAGTGCCCGAGACGTTTAATGTGGTGCCTTCCGCAGCGTTTTTCTTAAAGGTGGAATGCTCAATTTTCTCGTTCAGCTTCTCGAGGAACAGGTCGGCGTCAATCGGCAGCTCCACCCAGTCGTCGGTCCAGCTCGACAAATACATGGCGTTCGACAAGGTCAGCCCATGAATGCCATCTTCGCCCGGCGCAAGCAGCGTTTCCCCTTTTAAAATAGCGTTGGTGAAGTTCCGCAAAATGCCCTCATGCTGCTCCCCGCGCCCGCTGGCGACCGGGATTTCGCATTTCCAGCATTCCGGCTGCCCGAACCCGCCGGTGTAGACCGCATTAAATTCGGGTTCCGGCGTGCGCAGCCGCCAGAAGGTCAGCTTCTCGTCTTCGATGACAATTTTGCCGTTATCGCCGGTAATCTCAAACCGGTTGGTGCCCGGAGATTCGCCCGTGGTTGTCACGAACAGGCCGGTTGCGCCGTTCTCATATTCTACGTAAGCGGTCACGTCGTCTTCCACTTCGATATTGCGGTATTTGCCGAAGCTGCAGAACGCCCGCACCCGCTTTGGCATCATGCCGGTTGTCCACTGCCACAGGTCGAGCTGATGCGGGTCCTGGTTCAGCAGCACGCCGCCGCCTTCTCCAGCCCAAGTCGCGCGCCAGCCGCCGGAATCATAGTAGCTCTGCGAGCGGTACCAGTTCGTGATAATCCAGTTCGTCCGCCGGATCTCCCCAAGCTCTCCCGACAGAATCAGGTCACGCAGCTTCTGGTAAAGCGGATTGGTCCGCTGATTGTACATAATGCCGAAGACCAGGCCGGATTCCCGCGCTTTGGCCGCGGCGTCGTTCATCTGCTGCACCGCCTTCGTGTAGACGCCGGCAGGCTTCTCGATCAGCACGTGCAGCCCATATTGAAACGCTTCCATCGCAAGCGTCGGATGATCGTAATGAGGGGTGGCGATCAGCACGGCGTCAATTTCTCCGGATGCGAACAGGTCTTGCGCCTGCGGGTATTTTTTTACTTCAGATGGCAGATTCGCTTCCGCCCAGTCCAGCCGCTCCTGCCGGTAGTCGCACACCGCGGTCAGCTCGGCGCCCTTGACCCGCTCCAGCAGGCTGAAGGCATGGGATGTGCCCATATTGCCGATTCCGATAATTCCGTAACGCACCTTGTCCATAAGGTCGAATTCCTCCGTTTGCCGTTAAGGGATAAAATTCTTTACAGGTAGAGGATAACGCAATCGCAGGGCGGTGAACATGATGGGAATTAAGAACCTTTTGTCTAAAACTAAGATGTTTTTGATAAAAAATGAAGTATACTTAAACCAATACGGCCAGCCTCAGCTTTCTTTCCGAAAGCGGATACAAACTGCTCCCTTCCGGGAAGATTGCCATGTCCGGACACCAAGACGGGTGTGAAGTTAACCGAAAGACAACAGCATAAGGCGGAACCGCAAGGCAATAGCATGAGCCGGAACCGCAAGGCAAAAGTGCAGCCGAAATACAAGACACACTCTGCGGCTGCTAAATAGAACGGGGGAATTCTATGGACCGGCGAATCGCAAAGGACACAGATATACAGGGCATTAGCGGAATGGAGGTAAATACCATGGATATCAACGGAACGGGGATTAGCAGAACGGGAAACAGTACAACAGATAGCAGCAGAACGAGGGGCCGCACAACAGATAGCAGCAGAACGGAGATCAGCGGAACTGCCATCAATAGAGCGGAAACGGATCGAATAGTGCGGGGAAAAAGCGAAGGTTTGGCGCAGGAAACCGCGGATGGGGGACGGCCTGATTTTTCAGGCGGGCTGCTGGAGAACTTGACGGTACATGTCTCCCATGCGTTTTACCGCGCTGGATTCTATGGATGGAATGCGCCGGAGGAGACGCCGTCGTTCAACCGGCTGTATTATTTGACCGCAGGGGAGGGCATGGTGACGCTGAACGGAGTGAGATATTATCCAAAAGCGGGACAGCTCATGATTATGCCGGCCGGAACCGTGCAGACGCGCACGACCACGCGCGAAAATCCGTATTCGCGTTATTTTTGCCACTTTGACGCCCGGATCGGGGCTTGGCCGCTGTTCCATGCGGCGCCAAATCTTTATTTGTGCCCGGTGGACGAACCGGAACACATTCTTTCGCTGTTCGGGGAGGTGCTGACGCTGGCGGACCGCCCGGGTCCCTTTGCCGCAATGCGGATCAAGGCATGCCTGCTTGAACTGCTGGCCTACTGCCTGGAAAAAGGCGGCTACAGCGACTTTATGGACCATTTTATGCAAACGGATGAACGGGGCAAGCTGGCGAAGGTGCTGGAATACATCGAGCTTCATCTCAGCGAACCGCTGGAGGTGGAAATGCTGGCGGAGCTGGTCCACCTGCATCCGAACTATTTTATCCCTTATTTTAAAAAACATCTCGGCGTCACGCCCATGCATTACGTCCAGCAAAAACGGATCGAGCTGGCCAAACGGCTGCTGTCCTTTTCGGATGCAGGCATTTCCGATATCGCCGACCGGGTCGGGATGGAGCTGGCCCACTTCTCCCGGTCGTTCAAAAAAGCGGCCGGCGTCTCTCCGAGCGCCTACCGGAACAGCACGCGGTAGCTGGTAAAGCCGGGCTTCGGCCGCACGCTGGCGATTGGCTAACACTGCCTAGTCTATCGGATCAACCACCGCCTAACGCGCGTTACCTGCCGAGCCTGGGATATCCATTGATGCCCGCCGAGCGTAGGCCGCCGTAAACTGCGTTAGCGTTTAGCGTGCTATACGTCCGCCCCCGCTTATTTGAACCAGCTGCGGAACCATTCGGCCGTCGGCCGGACCAGCTGCTCCCGTGTCCAGCGCGCGGCCGGCTCCAGGCAGCGCTGCCAGACCCAGCGGGCCGGCCGCTGAATCAGGTTCACGCCGATCCAGCGCAGCGGAGCATAAATCAGCCGCAGCCACAGCCATTTCAGGCCGGCAAGCAGCCTGTCAAACGCCACAAACACCGCCTTCAGCACCGGCAGGAAAATTTCTTTGAAGAACCAGCGCAATGCGTGTTTCCACATAAAACGAAGCGGCACATAAATCACGTAATACAGCAGCTTAAATATATATTCCCCCGCATTTCGTCCCAGCGGTTCGAGTACAGCACGCCAGAGCGGCCGCAGTATCCGGTCGCGTAAGAACAGACAGAACGGAACCGTAACCCGCAGCCAGACAAAATCCAGCACCGGAACGAGAACCCGTTCCCAAATCCATTTAAAGGGAGGAAACAGCAGCCGTTTCAGCGGCCGCAGCACATAACGGTGAACAGCTTTCCCCAGCGGAACAAGCACATGATCCCATACGAGCCCCGGCAGGCGGATCAGCGTATAGACCGGAAAAACAACGATAAACCATAATCCCCTGAGCACATATTTAACCGCGTTCCCCATCGTTTCCATCCCTGTTCCCCTCCTTCCGGTATTTTAAGTAGGTACGCTCCGCAAGGGGTTTTGTTTCAATTTAAGACAATACGGCAAACCGCCCCTTGCTGCCAAGGGGCGGTAGTCGCAGTTTTTTAATTAGCGCCAAAAAGGCGAGGTACGGCCTTCAGGTTAGCGCATTAGGTTAGCGCTAAGTTAGCGCACAAAGATGTTCAGCCGAGGTCCGGCCATCACGGCGTTTGCTCAGTCCGGCAGCGGAAATTCGGCAGCCAGAGAACCCAGCACCCGCTCCCTGAACCGTGCGCCGAGCAGCTCGTAACCTGCCGCGTCCGGGTGCAGGCCGTCGGACAGCAGACCGGCATCCTTGGGGCCAAACCAGTCCAATCCGCTGCGGTAATACAGACAGCTGTCTCCCCGGCTCCGCAGCATTTCGGCTGTCACGCGTACATCTTCGCGCAATTGCTCTACTGTAACCCCAAGGGCATTTGGCGTCCGCTCCCGTTCCGCCGCGTAAATCGGCGAGATCAGGATAATCGGCGTCCCGGGCTGCCGGTCCCGGATTGTTGTGATCAGACCGATCAGCGCGGGAACAAAAGCGCGCCGGCTGAGCGCAGCCGCCCCGTAAACATTAATGCCCACGCACAAAGTAATGAGGTCCGCCGGTTGGTCCGCAATCAGCCGGGCAGCCATCGGCTCCAGCAGACAGTTGCCGGAGAAGCCGAGACAAGTCAAATGAAACCCGGAGGCCTGGGCAGCAATGGCGGGCCATGTGCGGGACGGTCCCGCAGCGGCAACGCATTGGGTGATGGAGCTGCCGTAGGCGGCCCAGCGCGGGCGCAGATCGGGACACGGAAGCGCGGGAGCCCCCTCCTCTACGTACAGACCGGTTAAGGTGAGGCCCGTATTTTGGGGCAAAAAAACTTCCATCACCTTCATTCCGGACGGCAGTCCTGCAAAATCAACCCGTTCCGCTTCTTCATGCACCTCAGCAGTGCCGGACAATACGCCGTCTACGACACAGTCGAACCGGGCCGGCTCCTGCATCGGCCCGAGCGGCATGAAAGTGAGCGCCGCCCGGACAGAATCGGTGCGCAGGCGCAGCCGGACGCCCGCCGTCATTTCGGCTTTGCCGTCAATCCCGTTTGGCGGGTACAGCTCCAGCTCCCGGTATGGAATCCGCCACGGCTTAATCCCCATCGGCGTTCTCTGCAGCGAAACCGCCCCGTGAAACAATTCAGGAGTCAGTCCAATTTCACGCACCCGAAGCACCCTCCGTCTGTGGCCCATTCCCATTCCGGTCTTCGCCGAGCCAGACATCTTGTGCCAGCAGCAGCTCCTGCAGCTCCTCCACCCGGATTCCCCGGGAATCCGCCGATTCTCGCCGCGCAAGCGCCGCCGCGGTACCCGCAGCCTGGCCCATCGCAAAGCAGTTGGGCATGACGCGAAGCGACCCCTGAACCGCCCGGTCGGAAGAAGCGGAGCGCCCCGCCACCCACAGGTTGTTGATGCCGAGCGGGAGCATCACCCGGTAAGGCACGCCGTGGGACACGCCCGGAGGAAGATGGTTAAACGTCATATCCGAACGGCTGTTAGCCAGGTGAATGTCGATGTAATACGCGTTGCGGGCAATATCATCCGGGAAGCTGCGCGCGTTCACGAAGTCATCGACAGTCAACGTATAATCACCCTGAATCCGGCGGGTTTCCCGTATGCCGAGCTGCTCGCCGCTGGCGACCATGTGGGCTTTTTCAAAGCCCGGCACGTAATTCCGGAAAAACTGCAGCTGCCGCTCCGCCGTCCGCCGCCCTTCAATGGCGCCGCGCGTCAAATCCTCCGCTTTGGTTCCGTCCACGCCAAATACATGGCCAAAATTAACGCCAACCAGATAATCGCTGACCCAGGCCAGCCCCGAAATTGATTTTCTCCCTTCAGCCAGCGCGCCTTCTTCCATCGCCTGCGCCACGGTCTGATGAAGCTGCCCGGTGTCTCCGCTCTCCTCCAAAAAAGCCTGGAACCGCCGCCGGTCCACATTGGCGAGCAAATAACACATGCTTCCCGGCTGGAGTTCGCCGCTTTCGCCGCCTTTTTGAAACGGCACGCCGGCCAGTGCGGCGATGTCGCCGTCACCGGTCGCGTCGATGACATAACGGCTGCGGATAAATGAACGGCCGCTTTTGTTCACCACCACAGCGCCTTCAATCGTTTTTCCGTCCTCCGAACGCACAATATCGTATACAAAGGTATGGTACAGCAGCGACGCCCCGCTCTCCAGCACCGCATCGTCGTATACGCGCTTCAGCACCTCCGGGTCGATTGGCACCCAGTCCAGCGTGCCGCCGTACTCCTCCCGGAACGCCTCACCGCATGCGTCTTTCATCCGTTCCATCAGCTTCAGACCCAGTCCGCGGATGATCGGCTTCCGTTTGTCGGTGAACGGGCAAAAAGCAGGCACAAGCGCCACCGTCCCCATTCCGCCCAAAAATCCGCGCTGCTCGATCAGCAGTGTTTCAGCGCCGCCCTGTGCGGCGGAAATGGCCGCAGCGATACCCGACGCTCCTCCGCCGACTACCAGCACGTCAACCTCCCGGGTTACGGGGATATCCGCCGCGGGCAATGTAATTTGATTGTAGGACATAGATGTGCCCCTCCTTTTTAACCTATATAGACCTTTATATGCTGTGCCTCGGTGTCCTTGGTGCCTTGGTGTCTTGGTTCCGTTACTTCCGTGGCTTCCATGGCTCCGTGGTTCGGTGATTCCGCAGCTCCTTGTTTCCGAGCTTCGTGGTTAGCCGCCCTTACTGTTCTGCAGTTTTGCGGATTAGCGGTTCAAACACAGCCGGATCAAATCGTCCACATGGGCGGTGGCCAGACACTCCACGGTGTCGGCGGCGCCGTAATAAATTTTGACCTCCCCGCTATCCTCCAAAATCATCCCGCCCGGAAAAATCACATCATTACGGAAGCCGCCCGACGTCTCATATTCTGCTTCAGGAGCCAGCAGCGGTCCGTTATACCGGCCGATGATCTTGGACGGATCGTTCAGATCCAGCAGCATGATGCCGGCTGAATATCTTTTTTTCCAGGAAGGCTCCCAACCGTTTTTGCCCCGCGACGGGTCGAGATCAACCGCGTGGAAGGTGGTCAGCCAGCCGTGAGGCGTCTTGACCGGCGGTGCGCCCGGGCCCACTTTGTCGTTAGCGAACGCCACATCCTCAACGCTCAGCAGCAGCTTGGAGTTGCCCCAGTAACGCAGATCCGGCGAGTCGCTCATCCACATGTCGAACCGGTCGGTCCCGCCCCTGCTGTAGACCGGAAACGGGCGTTCCAGCCGGACGTACCGGCCGCCGATCCGTTCGGGGAACAGCACTATATTGCGGTTGTCGGGAACGGACAGGCTCAGCACCTCAAACTTCTCAAAATCGTCGGTTACAGCGATGCCTCCGCGCAGGCCGTGCTTCGTATCCACCGCAAAACATAAATAGCAGCGTCCGCCAATTACAGTTAAACGGGGATCATATACCCGGATGACTTCTTCATCGTGCCAGGACCAGCACGGCGCGGGCCGCACGTCCCAGCGCAGACCGTCATCGCTGAACGCGAGACCCAGATTGGTGGTATGAAAAGGAGCGACGGTTCCGCTCGCTTCGTCCCCATAGTCGTTGCGGAATACCATCACGTATTTGCCCTGGAATTTGGCAACACCCGCATTAAACACCATAGCCGGGCCGTAAGGAACGTCCGCGGGCGTAAGAATCGGATTGCCGGAATAACGTGTAATCAGCGGGCTGGAAGTCAGAGGCCCGATTATAGGTTGGTTGGTCATGCTTTTTCTGCTCCTTTTTCCGGACGGCGGATGTCCGCCTGATTTTTGCCGAAATCAATCAGCAAGGGATTACCCTTTGACCGATCCGGCGGTTACCTGGATAAACGTCTTGTTGGCGAAAATATAGACAATCAGCATCGGCAGAATGGACAGGCAGGCGCCGGCCATCATCAGATGGATCTGCATCGCAGCCGAAGAACCGTAACGCAGGTTCGCAAGCCCCACGGTGAGCGTCTGCAGGCTGGGATTGGTCATGGTAAAAACCAACGGCAAAATATATTCGTTCCAGGCATGCCGGAAGGCGAACAACCCCGCAACGCCCAGTCCCGGTGTCAGGAGCGGCAAAATAATCCGGAAAAACGTCCGGGTAAAGCCCGATCCGTCCACCATCGCGGCTTCGTCCAATTCCCGCGGAATCGCCTTAAAGAATCCCTGCAAAATAAAGAACGTGCTGGAATGCGCGCTGATCAAAATCAGAATGACGCCCCACAGCGTTGTATTCAAATGCAGCGCAACCATCAGGTCAAACTGCGGTCTCAGCACAATCGCGCCGACCGAGATAAACATCGTGGACGCCTGCACGCCGACATACAGCGATTTTCCGGGGAAATCCCGGCGGTCCACCACATACGCCGCCATGGCTGCAACCAGCAGCGTGCCTGCCGTCGCCATCGTGCTGACAAAAACACTGTTCCACGTATACCGGGCAAAATTAGCCTGACGCCATGCTTCCAGGTAGTTGCCGAATTGCAATTTTTGCGGGAACAGACTGCCTCCGCTCATCATTTCCGCCCCGGTCTTTAGCGATCCGGAGACGGTCATCACCAGCGGAAACAGCGTCAGGAGGGCGGTCAGCAGCAGAAATCCCCACATCACCGTTCTCGCCAGAATCTGTGCTGTCCGGCCTGCCGGTGCGGTCCGGGACGGACGCCCGCGCTCGGCCGGCTGCCGTGTTAATGCCTGTTGGCTCATCTCTTCGCTCCTCCCCTAAAATACCTTGTTCATTTTGCGGCTGAAGAAATAATACAGTCCCGTAATCGCTCCGACGATCAGCGCCGTCGCAAATCCTACCGCGCTGCCGTAGCCGAACTGCTGGGCCACCGGCGAACCCGTGGATACCGGGAACAGCAGCTTGTACAGATAGAGATACATGACTTCGGTTTTGCCGATTGGACCGCCTTCGGTGATCACCATAATGCTTTCATAGCCCTTCAGCGAAGCGATAATCGCCAGCATGATGACCATCTGCGCCACAGGGGCCAGCATCGGCAGCGTAATGTGGCGGAACCGCTTGACGCTGTTCGCCCCGTCGATTGCGGCGCTTTCGTACAAATCTTTGGGAATGCTCTGCAGCCCCGCCAGGAACAGCAGCATATAATTGCCGACAGCGCCCCAGGCCGCAACGATAATAACGGTCAGCATCGCGTGTTTCGGCCCCAGCCAGTCAATCGGCTGGCTGATCAGATGCAGCTTCAGGAGCAGCTGGTTAACCATCCCGTTATAGGAATTAAAGATGTTATAAAAAACAACGGATATAACGGCGGTACTGATGACCGTAGGCATAAAATAGATGCCCCGCAGCAGATTTGAGCCGCGCAGCTTACCGTTCAGAATGACAGCCAGCAGCAGCGACAACGGCAGGGTAATCAGCAGTTTCCCGCCCGCAAAAATAAACGTATTGGCGACCGACTCCCAAAACAAGGCGTCCCCGAGCAGCCGCCGGAAATTGTCCAGCCCGACAAACAGCGCGTCGCCGTACCCGACATAGTCATAGAACATGTATCTCAGCATCCACACCAGCGGATAAATGCCGAGAACCAGCGTCAGAATGACGCTCGGCAGGAGGAAAAGGGAATTTTCCCGCAGCCTTCTGAAGTTAAGCATGTGTAAACCTCCTGTCTCCCCTGTAAAAAGGGCTTTGCCGGGCCAGCCGCCAAAGCCCTTCCTTCTCTATTTATTTGCCTTGCGGGTGCAGCGGATCAAAGGCCGGATCCGGAGTTACGGTCACATCGCCTTTATCGGCCGCTTTTTTCAGCGCGTCGTTGTAGCGGGCGTTCAGTGTTTCCGTAATTTTTTTGGCGTCGCCGCCCTGCAGCATGTACTTGAAGAACTCATCCGCGTAAGTTGCGCCTTCCGGCGTCACGTTCGGGGAGGCTGGCCACAGCGAATCGTGTTCGCCGACGAGGAAACCCTCCATGCCCGGAATTTCCGGATTTTTGGCCTTCTCCACAATGCTCGGCACTACAGCAATCCCGAAGCCCTGCTCATGGTAGGCGGTCAGCACATCATCGCCATACATGTACTGCATGAACTTCCATGCCGCTTCTTTATTTGCCGACTTTTCGCTGATGCCAAGCCATGTGCCTGCCGATACGATTTCCGAGGTTCCCTTCATTTGTCCGTCAATCGTAGGCGCCAACGCTCCGCCCCAGTTGATGCTCGTTGGGAACTGGTCCTTGTATACGCCCGGTTCCGTAGAGAAGGAGAGGTACATACCGATTTTGCCTGCGGCGAATTGGGCGCGCAGCGGGTCGATATCCAGCGTCTCAGCGCCCGGCAAAATGCTGCCGTCTTCATACATCTGCTTGAAGTATTCAATCACCTGGGCGTAAGGCGCAAAATCGAATTGGCCCGTCTTCGGATCAAAACCAAGGCCCTGATGACCGCTCAAGGACAAAATCTCCCGGACAGACCGGTCGAACGCCTGCTTGGGGCTTTTGAAGTTAAGCGCAAATCCGTAAATTCCTTCGCTTTTGCCGGCTTCGGTAATTTTGCGGGCGTCCTCCACCATCTCCTGCAGCGAAACCGGCGGATTCTGAATACCGGCCTTAGCAAACAAATCCTTGTTGTAGACCAGACGCAGCGTCAGGCCCGTGTTTGGCAGCGAATACAGCTTGCCGTCGAACCGGTTGACGTTATCCAGCAGCACAGCCGAAAACTTGGTTTTCATGTCTTCAGTCAGGTACTCGTCAATTGGAGCGAGATAACCTTTTTTGACGAATTCCGAGGTGTTGGCGCTTTTCAGACGCAGCACGTCCGGTGCCTGATTGCTGGAAAATGCGATATCCACGCTCTGTGTGTAGTTTTCGGACATAACGGTCAGTTCAACCGTGATGTTCTCTCCATTGGTCTCGTTAAACTGGTTGATCCGCTCTTTGATGTACTCTTGGTCGTGGCGGTCGTCCGTCCAGTATTTCAGAGTGACGGGCTTGCCGGACGAAGTGCCGTCCGCCTGCTGTGCCGGAGCCGCTGTGGAGGCGACTGTACCGCCTTTTGCCGTATCGCCGCCGCCGTTTGCTCCGCTGCTGCTGCCATTGCTCTTGCTGTTGCCGTTGCCGCCGCCGCAGCCGGCCAGACCTAACGCCAGCACGATGCTGAGGCTGAAACCGATCCATTTTGTTCGCATACGCTGATACCCCTTTTTTTCTTATTGGCTTAAGCACAATTTGATTATAATCAGGCGGAAATAAAAAAGGAGTGAGGCAATCTCACTCTCGAGGGGAGGCGATTCTATTGGATATCGGGATGATATCCCGCCCTGAATTCGGACGGAGTCTGTCCCGTGATTTTTTTGAACATGTCGCTGAAATAACGCCGTTCTTCGTATCCCACACAGGCCGCAACTTCCTGTACGGGCACGCCTTCGACCAGCAGCTGCTTGGCTTTCTGGATGCGTTCGCCGGTCAAATACTGCGTGGCGGTCATACCGGTGATTTTTTTGAACAGGCTGGAAAAATAACTGACGCTCAAATGAACATGCGCCGCGATATCCGCCACGGTCAGTTCACGCTCCAGGCGGCCTTTGATATAATCCATCGCCTCGTACACAATCCGCTGTCCCTCCGACTGCGAATTGCTCCGGACGAGCCCGGCTCCATCCTGGCACAGGATGCGCAGCTGGTACTCCAGCGCGGAAAGCGGCACGCCGGGGACTCCCCGGGTGCTGTGAAACCGCTGGACCAGCGGCTGGATGTCCGCATACGGCACCAGCTCGTACAAGATCCGGATTGCCGACGCCGCCAGCTCGTCGTACAGGCTCAGCAGGTAGTCCGGGTGACTGTTTTGGGCCTCCTTGTGCAGCGATGCCGTAATCTCGTCCAGCAGCCCGGCCGCGCGTGCGGCATTGCCGGAGCGCAGCGCCAGCAGCAGCTCATCCTTGTGCTCCAGCGCAAGCGGCATCTGCGTGCCGGCCTGGGGCAGGTCGGGATACAAAATCGCCGCATTGCCTTCCGTATATAGATGGTATGCAAGGGCATGCAGCGCCTGCCGGTAGGAATCGGGCAGCTCGCTTGTTTCCTCCACCCGTCCGCCAACTCCGATTGAGACGGTGTATTTGGAATAGGTTTCGATATTCCGGCAGCAGCTTTCCGCAAGACTGGTGGTATCCACATCCGAAGGGTCGTTCATGACGACCAGGAACCGGCGGTGGCGGGCCCGCATCACGATGCAGGGCGCATGAGCGGACACCGTCTCTTCGATAATATTTTGCAGCGAGAAACGGACCAGCTCGATTTCCTGCACCGGCAGGCTGGTTAATTGCTCTTGATACCGGTCGATGTCGATCAGCATAACTGTAAATCCCCGGGGCTTCAGCCCGATATTTAAAAAACTCCACCGTCCCGCCGCCTTCTCCCACGGTGTCCGGTGGCTGACCAGCATCGCCACGTATTCCTGCCGCAGCAGCGGCAGACTTTCGCGCAGCCTGGACTCCATCGTCTGCCTGTTCATGCGCTCCTTACGCTCCGCCAGCACCTCGTCTTTTGCCCGAAGGACGGCCTGCCGGATGTCCGCCGCGGTAAACGGCTTAACGACAAAATCAAACGCCCCCAGCTGTACGGCCTTCTGCGCATATTCAAAATCGGCGTACCCGCTGATCAGCACTACTTTGCAGCCGGGCGTCCGTTCCATAATTCCGCTGAGCATCGTCAGCCCGTCCATCCGGGGCATGCGGATATCCGTAATGACAATATCCGGCTTCCGTTCCGCAGCCAGCTGCAGCCCGTCTTCGCCGTTGGCCGCCGCACCCGCGACCTCGATGCCGTGTTCGGCCCAGTTCATGGCGGCCAGGCCGTCCACCACGCTTTTGATATCGTCGATAATGCACAGTTTTACCGGTTGGTCCTTATACATCATGCAGTTCTCCTCTCCATGGCAGCCGGATGCGGACTTCAGTGCCGGAGGCCGGCGGACTTTCGATCGTCAGCTCCGCTTCGTCGCCGTAATACAGCTTCAGCCGGCTGAGCAAGTTGGTCAGGGCATAACCATGCTCCTCCGACTCGTCGGGCTGTGCGTCCGGCTCTATGCCGCGCCCGTTATCCTTAACGGTAATTGTCCAAAATACGCCTGCCTCCTCTGAAGCGGACCGCCCAACTGCTTCTCCCCGGCCGGCGTTTTCCCAGCCAGCATCGTCCCTGCCTGACGCTCCGGATTTCCTGCCGGCTGCTTCAGCCTCCACATCGATCACAATGAACCCGCCGCTTTCGCGGTCGCGGAAGCCGTGCAAGATACAGTTTTCAACCAAAGGCTGCAGCAAAATCCGGGGAACGGGCAGCTGCAGCAATTCCGGTTCGCCAATCCGAATGCGGTAGTCGAACAGGCCTTCGTAACACGATTTTTGCAGCTCCAGGTACTGTCGCACATGCTCCAGCTCTTTGGCGAGTGTCGTGATTTCGTTGCCTTTGTTGAGTCCAAGCTGAAACAGGCGCGACAGGGAGACAACCATCGTCTGCGACGGCTCGACCTGATTCAGGCTAAGCTTCCAGTAAATCGTGTTCAGAGTATTGTACAAAAAATGCGGGTCCATCTGGGCGGATAGCGCCTTGATCTCCGCGGAACGCTTGCGGGTCTCGGCCTGCTTCACTTCCTGGATCAGAATCACGATTTGATCCAGCATCCGGTTGAACCGGTAGCCCGCCTGGGCCAGCTCGTCGCTTCCGCCCCCCTCGTACCGCGCCGTCAAATCATTGGTTTCGACCCGTTTCATCACCCGCTGCAGCGCCTGCAGCGGCCTCAGCAAATACCGGGTGAATGCGCCGGATACCAGCACCGTCACCAAAAAAGCGCCAGCGGCGATCATGAGGATCATCCACTGGACAAAAGTCATGTCCTTCAGGACATGCGCTTTTGACTGAAGCGTAACAAGCGTCCATTCCGGAATGGGCAGCCGGGCATAATTCAGCAGGTAGTCCTGTTTTTCCAGTTCAAGAGGGGTGTTGCCGGCCGATTCCGCGGAAATAATCTCCGTCAGCCTGCCGCTTTCCAGCGCCAGCTTGGCGAGCCCGGTGCGCACGGGGTAAACCGGCGCCCCTTCGTTATTCATAATCAGGCTGACTGCCCCGCCGTCCGCATCGCCGCCGACAAGCATGCGCAGCCCCTCCTCACGGATGTTGACGACAATGTAAACGTCGTTTACCGGCGTATCGAAGATTGGCTTCATAATCAGCGACACCACCCGGCTGCCGCCCGAAAACAGCGGATCGGGATGGCCCTCCACCCAGATATTGCGTTTTTCCTCATGGATCCGTTCATACAGGAAGGTCTGATAAAAATCAGTTTGATGGTTACGGTTCAGCGACAGCGGATAAAAATCCCCGATTGGCGTTGTAATAAAAATCGACTGGATCAGCGGCTCCGCCATCCGCGCCTGTGAGAAAACGTTATCAAGATCGTTTAAATGAGTGTAGTACCGGGCGGCTTCGCCCGCGGACGCATCCTTCAGCATGTCGTGAAACGGCTGGCTGATCATAAACGTCATCATAATCAGCATCAGTTTGTTCAGCTTCTCGTCTACAATCTGCGCCGACTTCGCCACCGATTCCTGCGTCAGCTTTAAGGCGTTTTTCTCCATTACCTTCGCGGAGATTGTATAAGACAGCCCGCCCGTCAGCGCGATCGCCAGCAAAATCAGAACGAGAAACGCCGTCTGCAGCTTATTGCGGAACGAGGTCTGCCAGTAACGGGGCAGCGCCTTCCGCGCGGCTGTGTCCCCTGCGTTTTTAGTCTTCATTTTGTTCCCCCGTGGATGTGGCTGGTCTTCTTCCCCGATTATGTCACGCTCCCGGCCGCCCGGCAATCAAGCGTTACCAATCCAGGCGGTTTACCGTATGCCGGCAGGTGATTTACCGCATGCCGGCAGTGAACTGAAACACGCAGACTCTTGCCGGCTGGCGAACTGCCGAGGCCGCGGGCGTTTTTTTGCCGGCTGGCTAACCGCCGCCTGCTGAGAGACGAACTGCCGGAGCATTGGCAGACTATTGCATGCCGCAAGGTGAACTGCCGGAGCATTGGCAGACTATCGCATGCCGCAAGGTGAACTGCCGGGGCATTGGCAGAATATCGCTGCCTTATTCGAACCGCCGCCTGCTGACTTTGCGGCTATCGCAGCTCGAATACTGCCCGGTCGCCGGACCGCCCATTTGCACGCACCAAAAACCCCTTGTCATTTGAGACAAGGGGCATACAGGATTATGAATGATGCGTACTCGTACCCATCGCTATCTGCGAATCGTAGACAGCTTGACCGGTCGACTCCCTGACATGATTCGATCCGCAGCAAAAATCCGGCCTCCAAGGTGAGGGTATGTCTGCTGCTGAGGGTTCAGCGCTGCAGGTTTAGCGGGGAGTATCCCGCACTTTACCGGTTCGCCCCAGCAGCAGCCGAAGCGGCAGAAGCGTCCGCACGCAGCTCGTCCAGCAGGCCGGCGCTTTCCACCGTCCGCAGCCACTGCCGGGCGATCAGCCGGTGTCCCGCCGTGGTCGGATGCACGCCGTCCCAGACCCAGTACGCGGCATCCGCACGCAGCTCCGCCTGTTCGAACGTCTCCTGCAGCGGCACAAATAACGCGCCATATTTATCGGCCAGTGTCCGGACAACGGCGCGGTAATGATCGATCCGCGCTTTCCACTGCTCCCACTGCCCGGCCGGTATGCCGGTGTTCAGAATAAACGGCTCGCACAATACGATCCGCGTCTCGGGCAGCACCTCGGCTGTTTCTTCCAGCAGATGGCGGTACGCCCGTTCGAAACGGTCGGTCACGCCGCTTGGATCGCCGTTCATCGCCCGTCCCGCGTCATTGACGCCGACCAGGATGCTCAGCAGGTCCGGGTGCAAACTGAGGGCGTCCTCGTTCCAGCGGGCATACAAATCGGATGCCCGGTCGCCGCTTACCCCCCGGTTGATAAAAACCGGCCGGGCCTCAGCCAGCTCCTCGCCAAGTTCAGCCGCCACAAGATAGGCATACCCGTGTCCCAGAATATGATTCGGGTCATCGGTGCGCCCCCGCCCTCCGTCGGTGATGGAATCGCCCTGGAATAATACAACCTTTGGTTTTGTCATGTGCCCTCTTCCCTTCTACTTTGACTTTACCTGTATCCGCCGGATGGTCCGGGCTGCTTTCAACTTCTTTATTATAGCGTTTTCATCATTTCCCGGGAATCCAATTTTAAAAGCTGCCACCGCCTTTCTTCCCTGATTAACCCGTCCCGCATTATGTGCAAAAACACCCCCAATTACAGCGTTTAGCCGTACTTAGGGGCATTACAAAATGTGCTGTCAAATTCAATACGATGTAGCCCAAGCGCTCTGCCCCTCGTCACTTTTACCTGTGCACACGCTTCCTCTTCTCATGTGCTCCCTTGCTCCCCTGCCCACATACTCCCTTTCTTACATGCTCCCCCGTCCGCCTAATCACCGGAGCGCCTCCATAAAATCGCGCAGCGACTGGGAAATCCACTTTTTCGGGTGGACAAGCATATGCAGCGCCAGGCGAATGTCAGGATGGGAAAAAGGCAGCGCCGCCAGCTCCCCGCGCCGGATTTCTTCTTCCACCGCCATCTGCGGCAGGAGCGCAATGCCGAAGCCGCCCATGACACAGCGCTTGATTGCCTCCGGATTGCCGAGCTCCAGCGCGATCCGGTACGGCACGGCCTGCCCTTTCAGCACCGTCTCCAGCATAATGCGGTAGTTGCAGCTGTCTTCGGTCATAATCCATTCTTCTCCGTGCAGCTGTTCCAGCGTGATCCGGTCCGTACCGGCCAGCGGATGCCGGGGGCTGGAGATCAGCACCAGCGGCTCCTCGCGGATCTCAATCCAGTTCAGCGCGGGATCGGACGGCTTGCTCTCCAGCATCAGTCCGATGTCAAGCGCGCCTTCTTTTACCTGTTCGATAATGTCTGACTCCCGCTCGGGCTGCAGCCGGATACGCAGAGACGGGTATTTGCGGCTGATTGGCTGGATGAGCTGAGGGAGATAATAGGAAGCAAGCGAATCGATGGTTCCAATCGTCAGCGTTCCGCCGCCCTGGCGGTGCAGCATTTCCTTCGACTGCTGGTATAGATCCAGCATTTGCGCAGCTACCTTTTGAAGCTCCTCGCCGGCTGAAGTCAGCCGGAGTCCTTTGCCGTGGCGTTCGAACAGCTTTACGCCGTAATCCTGTTCCAGCTTCTGAACCTGGGTCGTGACGCTGGATTGGGCGTAGCCCAGTTCAGCTGCCGCTTTGGTGAAGCTGCGGTGGTACGCTACTTCGCGAAACGTATGAAAATAGGTTAAATCCATTGGATTCACCATCCTGGATATCGATATTTTTGATAATACTTATCGTTTATTATAGATAACACCGATGGCAAAAACTATGGTAAAGTAAACCCAATTCGATACAGGGGGAACTAACGATGCTGACCGAAGCTGAGGTAAAAGGAATTTATATTCCGGTGGTAACGCCTTTTAAGGCTGATGAGGAGCTCGATCGGGAATCCTACGTGCAGTATCTGGAGCACTTGCTGGCCCAGCCGATCCAGGGTCTCGTGGTGAACGGCACCACGGGAGAAGCGCCCACCGTTGTTTGGGATGAAGTAGAGGAGCTTGTCCGCTTGACCCAGGATACGATGAACCGTCTAAACCGCCGGCTGCCGCTGGTCGTCGGGACGGGAACAAATAGTACCGCTTCAACTATCAGACAGACGGAATGGGCCGGACAGCTTGGAGCTGACGCCGTGCTGATTACCGCGCCTTATTATAACCGCCCTTCCGCTGAAGGGGTAATCGGGCATTACCGCAGAGCCGCCGAGGTTGGCGTTCCTGTAATCGCCTACGAAAATCCGGGCCGCACAGGCAACCGTCTGGCCGTCGATACAGTCCGCTCGGTGCTGGAATTGGATGGCGTCATCGGGTTAAAAGACAGCTCGGGCGGCATTGGCCTTATCGCGGAGCTGGCGCGTACAGGCTCAAAGCCGGTGCTGTGCGGCGATGACGCTTTGTTTTACGCGATGCTGTGCCACGGTGCGACAGGCGGCATTCTCGCCACAGCCAATGTGCGCACCGCAAGCTTCGCCGAGGTCAGCGAACTCGGCACTTCCGGCGACCTTGCCGGCGCAAGACGGGCGTTTGAACCGCTTGTGCCGATGATCCGTAAGCTGATGCAGGAATCAAATCCGGCCCCGCTCAAGTGGGTGCTTGCGGAGCAAGGGCATATGGCCTCCGACACCCTTCGTGCGCCGATGACTACCATCAGCGAAGGGCTGAAGCGCGAGCTGCGCGACATGGCCGAAATCGGCTGGAAAGAGATTGAACTGATTTAAACGGCCAGGACCCTTGTGGTCTTCGCCCTCCGGACAAGAGAAGACCCGTACACAAGCAGACAAGTAACCAAACAGACAAGTACACAAGCGCAGCAAGGGGTAGCCCCATGGGTCAGTACAATGGCCCGGGGCCGCCCCTTTTTTTAAACCCGCTCCTCTTAGCGGAAGCCATCTAGGCCTAACCCTCGCTCGACCAGCGTAACGGTTTTGTATGAAAAATCGTATAAAGCAGCGCCTGATTACGACGGGCCGAGCAATTTTGTATGATAAATCGTATAAAACAGTGGCAGCACACGGTCAGTGGGGTATTTTTATATGAAAAATCATATAAATCAGCGGCAGCAACCAGTTTTTCGCACCCATTTATGTGAAATTTCACACAAGCAAAACCAGCTGAGGGCAGCCTTTGTTACGGCGAGTTTATACGTTCGCATCGACCCATATATTGACAAAATAAGGTTTGGATGTTATTTTTGCATAATGCCCGCCGGGTGATGCTTCGAAAAGGACGGAGGATAACAAATGACCAATCCGAACCGCTACAGCATTCATATTGAACCTTATAATCCTGAATGGGCCCGGGAGTTCGACAGGGAAAGCAGCAGGCTGCTGGGTCTGCTCGCGCCGAATATTGTCCAAATAGAGCACGGGGGCAGTACTGCGGTTCCCGGGCTTGCGGCCAAGCCAGTGATTGATCTGTTTGCAGCTGCCGCCCAGCTGCTGTCCGAAAGCGAATATACGTATAAGCTGGACGGCACAGGGTACCGTTATGTCGAAACCGGGATGACCGGACGGCTGCTGTTTGTTAAAGAAACAGGAGAAAGCCGGACGCATCATTTGCATCTCCTGCCGGCGGAAGGTTTTTCCTCGCGGAATGAGCTGCTGTTCCGGGATTATTTGCGCAAGCACTCCGAATGGGTAGAAGCCTACGCGTTGCTGAAACGCGATCTGGCGGAACGGTACCCGGAGGACCCCGGCATGTACACCCGGGCCAAAACCGGGCTGATCCAGCAGGTAATCGACCTTGCCCGGGCAGAGCTCGGCCTGCCGCTTTTGGATGTATGGACGGAACAGCCGAAGTAAGGAGGCCCCTTCCCCGATTCGTATAAAAAAGGGCAGCAGGCTCCACTTGAATGCAACCGTTTTCAATTCACGTGCCCGACGCTCCATGGCCCAAGTGCCGGATGTCCCTGGCTCACATGCCGGGTGCTCCTTGACGCGCCGATCCACGGCCTATGTGCCGGACGCTCTTAGCTCACACGCCAGGCGTCCCTTAGCCCGCATGACGGACAACCCTTGGATTACTCCTCCAGCTCCGCCACGGCTTTGATTACGCCGGATTCCGGCTGCTGCAGCTCCGTGAAACGGTCTGCCAATTCAGCAAAAGGCATCCGGTGGGTAATATAAGCTCCGGTATCGAGTTTCCCAGCCTGCAGCAGGTCCGCGACCCGGCCAAAATCTTCCCGGGTCGCGTTCCGGCTCCCCATAACCGCCATCTCCCGCTTGTGGAATTCCGGATCGTCGAACTGGATGTGTTCCCGCACCAATCCCACATAGACCAACCGGCCGCCATGGGCCACATACCGGTAGGCGCTCTCCATGGAGCGTTTGCTGCCGGTTGCGTCAAAAACGGCCGTCGGGTAATCGCCGCCGGTCAACTCCGCAATCTTCGCCTCCGGGCTGTCCGCCCCGTTGACGGCGGCATCGGCCCCCGCCCAAGCCCGGCAAAAAGCAAGCCGCTTGTCGTTAACATCAAGCGCGATAACCCGTGCGCCGGCCTGCTTGGCGAAGGCCATCACGCCAAGGCCGATTGGACCGGCGCCGATCACCAGCGCGTTTTCCCCCGCCTGCAGCTCCGACCGCCGGATGGCGTGCATGCCGATGCTCAGCGGCTCAAGCAGCGCGGTCTGATCAAGCGTCAGCCCCTTAGCGGGAATAAGGTGCGAGACCGGCACGGCTATCTGTTCGCGCATTCCGCCGTCTTCATGAACGCCCAGCACCCGCATCCTGGTGCAGCAGTTTGTTTTGCCCGCCCGGCAGGCGACGCAGCGGCCGCAGTGCAGATACGGGATGATGCTGACCTGGTCGCCGGGACGGACCCCCTCCGTATGCTCGCCCACCGCTTCCACCACCCCGGCCAATTCATGGCCGAGAATCCGGGGATACGAAAAAAACGGCTGATTCCCCTGATAAGCATGCAGATCCGTGCCGCAAATACCAATCCGCCGGATGCGGACAACCGCTTCCCCTTCCCTGGGGGAAGGCAGTTCAACGTCAATTGTTTGAAGCAGGCCGGGCCGTTCGCAGACGATAGCCTTCATCGGGAACCGCCTTTTTGGGACGCAGCCGCCACGTCATGGTTGTATTCCGCTCTGCCGCTTTCCCAGGATACGTTCTGCACCGGCTTGAGCATATCCAGCACTTCCTCCAGCAGCTCCCCGTTCACCGGTTCCCCGCTCCAGCGGATGTTGTTTTCGATATTCTCCCTGCTGGCCGTGCTGACCAGCGTTGTCGGAACATCAGGGTTCGACGTGGAAAATTGAATGGCAAGCCTGGCGAGATTTTCACCTTTTGCTTCACAATGCTTTGCGGCCAGCTTGCAGCGCTCACGCACTTCTTCCGGGGCGGGATGCCAGTCCGGGAGCGGCCGGGTATTCAGAAGCCCCATCGAAATCGGCGACGCGTTCACAACACCGACGCCCCGTTCCTTAAGCAGAGGCAGCAATTCCAGCAGTGACGTATCATTCAGCGAATAATGACAATACGTCAAAATCACGTCCAGTTCACTTTCCGCAAGCGTCCGTTCAAAAATACGCAGCGGCAGTCCCGACACGCCGATGTAACGCGCCTTGCCCTCCCGTTTCAACCGCTGCAGCGCGGGAATGGCTTCCCCGATCACTTGATCGAACGGCACAAATTCCATATCGTGCAAAAACAGCATATCCACATAATCGGTGCCAAGCCGCTGTAAGCTTGCTTCCACGCTTGCGGCGATATGTTCCGCCGAGTAATCAAATTCGTTTTCCGCGATCCGCCCGGCTTTGGTCGACAAGAGAAACTGATCCCTCGGCAGCTCCGCAATCGCCCGGCCCAGCACGGTTTCCGCCTTCGTTTTCCCGTAATACGGCGACACATCAAAATAGTTGATTCCCAGCTCAAACGCCCGGTGAACCGTCCGGATGCCCTCCCCTTCATCAATATCGCGGAACACCGAACCCAGCGAAGACGCCCCAAAGCTTAAGGACGATACCTTCAGCCCTGTATTCCCCAGCGGTCTGTAATCCATGTGCATGCTCCTCCCGAAAAAAGTGAATTTGCTGTTGAATTTGCTGTTGCCTTAACAACTTCCCTGTTTTAAAAAGGCTCCTCCTGTACTGGCAGCCAAGTCTGACTTGGTTGGCTTGGTTGGCTTGGTTGCCTTGGTGGGCCTGGTGGGCCTAGTGCGCCTGGTGGGCCTGGTCGGGTTGGTCTGCCGGCCGCGTCCCCGGACGCTCAGTTCATGTGCCCGCTTTGTGTACCCGTCAGCTTCACCCGTATAGCGCCGTACCCTAAATCCGGGCCTACAACGGCAGCCGGTAAAACGCCGCGGCGTTCAAACCGAACAGCCGCTCCCGGTCCGTATCACCGCAGGAATCCGGCAGCGTATTTTCCAGCAGCTCCAGCACTTCGCTGTAGCTCCCCGCCAGCAGGCATACCGGCCAGTCGCTGCCGAACATCACCCGCCCGGGACCAAAGCAATCCAGCACATGGCGGACATACGGTTGAAAATCCTCGGTTTTCCAGTCTGCCGCAGCCTCCGTCACCATTCCGGACAGCTTGCACCACAGATCCGGATATGCCGCCAGCTCCGCCATTTGAGCCCGCCAAGGGTCCTGCTGTCCGGCAGCAATCCGCGGTTTGGCAAGATGGTCGATGACCCCGTGCAGATGGGGAACCCGCTTCATGAGGGCTAACGCGGTGTCCAGCTGATCCGCCGTCAGCAGCAGATCCACCGGCAACCCTTCGTCCGCCAGATAAGTGAAGGCTTCCAGCGCCACCGGCTCCAAAATCTCATCCGGCCGCTCCATGTCCTGTATCATGACCCGCACGCCGGCGAATTTGGGGCGGTCCCTCATCTGCTTAAGCTGTTCCCGCCAGTCCGGCAGCCGGGGATCAAGCCAGCCGACCACGCCCACAATGGACTCCGTCCGTTCGGCTAGTTCCAAGATGAAGTCCGTTTCCTCCGCTGTCGGCGCGGCTTGGACCACCACCGTGCCGGCCAGTTTATGCCGCTCCAGATGCGGGGTCAAATCCGGCGGCAGATAGTCGCGGTAGAGCACCGGAATTTCGGGCGTAATCCAGCCGTAGTCCCCCCGTCCAATAGCCCAGTAGTGCTGATGCGCGTCGATTCGCATGCCTTTTCCTCCCTATGGACTCAGTTCGTTCTTTTCTCATCTTAACATCATAATAAATAATTAAAATAACTGATTTTTGCGCTTTCATATCTTTTTTTGATGTCCTATACTGACAGTAGAGGTGAGGGCTGATGAATCCGCTGCGCAAAAGTTTTCCTTCAGACAGCACATTCCCGTTCGAACTGGTTTACCGGGACCGTAAAACCTACCAAAGCGAGCTCCCCGACCATCTGCACGACTGGTGCGAGCTGATTTACGTGCACGGGGGCAGGGGCTCGTTTTTTATCGATCAGACCTTTTACGATATGCGGCCGGGGGATTTGTTTCTGATTCCCGAAAATACAATTCACCGGGCGTTCCCGGACCGGGATGATCCGGTGACGTCCACGGCGCTGTTTTTCCGGCCCAGCCTGGTTCAATCGCCGGATTTGCCCGACGGGTTTACCTTCCTGCAGTGCTTTGAGGAGTCCAGGCTTGCCCAGTCGTACAAAATGGAATGCCGCGGCCCGCTGCTGCTGAGACTGGAAGACAGCCTTGCCTCCATGCACAGCGAACTGTCCCAGCGGCGCCCCGGGCATCTGCACGCGGTTTGGCTGCAGCTGCAGCTGCTGCTGTTTACGCTGGGGCGGGAACGTGCGGCCGCAAGCGCACCCTCGAGCGAAGCCGCGGTTCACGGCGCCGGCTGGATTCAGGATGCGCTGCAGACCATCGACCGCGATCCGGGCGCGGAGCTGGGCTTGGCTGCGCTATCCCGGAAAGCCGCGGTCAGCCCCGCCCATTTCAGCCGCGAATTCAAACGGCTGACGGGAATGAACGTGACCGCGTACGTGACGGCCAAGCGGCTCATCCGCGTGATGGAGCTGCTGCGGACCACCGGGCGGAGCGTAAACGAAATTGCGGCCGCGACGGGCTTTGACAGTCTGCCGCATTTTTACCGGGTATTCAAAAAAGCGACCGGCCTCACCCCCGCCGAATACAGAGCAAAAGAGCGCTCCCCGTCATAGGGGAACGCTCTTTTTAATGGAAATGGTCCACCGAATCGGCCACAATCCCTGTCAAATTTTCAAGCGGCTAGCAGCTAACGGCTAACGGTTAGTGGCTAAACCTTAAACCTGAGCTTAAACCTAAACCCTATAATCCTCGAACCCAACTTCCTTCCCGTCAATCTTCCGGCTGACACGGAGGGACTGCTGCTCTGCTCCACTTTCTTCCCGGACCTCAAGTTTAAGCTCTGCGCCGGGCAGCGTCCGGTATTCCACCGCGGCCGACAAGCCGGGTCCAGCCGTAAACCGCGGCTGCCGGTTCTCCATATATGCCGCAAACTCCTCCAGCGATGACCAGCCGCCCGCTGCACGCTCCTCCGCTCCGGCCGCCTCAACCGCAACACCGCCCGGCATGCCGGAAACAATCACCTCTACGTACTGCTCCCGTTCTGTTAACCGGTACGCTCCGGATACAAAAACGGCAAAATCCACGCCGCCGCTCCGTCCATACAGCGCACCCGGCCGCTGCAGCCACTCTCCCGGCGGCAGCACGCCAAGCGCAAACGGATGCGGATCTGTCTCGGGTACCGGGAACAGCGCAAGCACCGTATTCCGGTTGAACAAGACTTCCATCCGGCCGCTCTGATGCCGCGGGTCGCCCTCCCGGTAGCCCTGACCAGGGTGCATAAAATACAGGCGGTTGCCCTTCCCGCTGCCGTCCACCGGCAGCGAGAACGCCCACCGCAGCTGCTCGTTATCGAATTCCTCCACCCGCTCCCATAGTCCGCCGGCGCCGTATTCCGCCGTCCGGTAGGTGTAGCTGTGGATGTCCGGCTGCTGCGGCTGACCCGGATAAACTTTGCGCGTCAGGCGTTTTTCTTCCGATGGAACGCACCGGTCCAAAGCCAGCGTACGGATGCGCTCGGGCGCTTCATAATACAGGAAACCCGCATACTCCGTCCGGGGCATCGCATCCGGCAGCGGAAAATCGCCGAACTGCACATAATCGAACAGCACATTAGCGTCCCCCGGCACGTCGTGCGGCCAGCCCCGGGAGAGCGGGCCAGCAAAAGCGCCTCCAATATATTGCCTTGCCCGCTGTTCCCAAAGATAATCCAGCATAGCCTCCAGCTCCTTCCGGAGCTCTCCTGCGCCTCCCCGTTCCTCAGCCAGCATAAGCGCGCAGGTAAACGCCTGAACCCAATGCCAGTACCACGGAAGCGCGCCGTATTCGGGCATGCCCTGCGTCCGGATATAATCCAGCGTCTGCTTCAAACTCCGGCGTCCGTCCTCGGTGAGATCCGCATCTTCAAACAGCTGCCCGAAAATTAGCTTTGCCGCCGTATATTTAGCTTCATGATGTCCGTAATGGACAACAGGCTTGCGGAAAAAACCGCTCCGGTAGACGTGCCCCAGCGCACTATGGAATGCCACGCGCAGTCCTGCGCTCAGTTCTTTTCCGTAATGGCGGCAAAAATAAGCCATCAGGCTGCCCATAATTTCCACAGGCAGTTCATGCGGACTCGCTTCCCTCGGCTCCGGATCGAGCCCGAGCGGCCAGTGCCCATACAGCGACGTGCTGGGCGTCCGGTTCTGCAGCCGCAGCACCTCCTCCAGCACCTGTTCGGCTTTTTGCTTCGCTGCGGTTCGGTCCATCTCTTCGGCGGTTTCCGGATCCACTGCAGCCGCAAACAAATAAGAAGCATAATAAAAATTATTGCGTACATCGTCATGGAACCATAAACCCGACGCTTTCAGCGGCATGCGGTAGGCCTCCGCCGCAATTTTCAAGGCGATCTCCCGCCGTCTGGCGTTCGCCGTATCGTTCATTTCATTCCATCCTTTTCGCTCATTTTTACATCCTATACCAATTAAAAGGTAATACAGAACGAAAATAAACGCAATGAGTAACATTAATCACTTGATAAATGAACATAAATGGAGTAAGTTATACCTATATGAACGAAAAATTCATTTTAAGGAGACTGAACATTCCATGGAAAGACGTTTTGCTTCCCATCCGAGAGAGGTCAAGAAGTTCGACACGCAGCAGCTGCGCGAGGAATTCCATGTGCCGGTTATTTTTGCCGAAGACGAGCTGAAGCTGGTTTTGACGCATGAAGACCGCATGATTGTCGGCGGAGCTTATCCGGTGAACAAGTCTGTAGAACTGACAACGGATCTGAAAGAGCTTGGGGTTACTTTCTTCCTGGAACGCCGTGAGCTGGGCGCCATCAACGTTGGCGGCAAAGGCATCGTAACCGTAGACGGGACTGATTATGAAATCGATACGAAGGAATGCCTGTATGTCGGCAAAGGCTCCAAGAGCGTAGTGTTCAAGAGCGCGGACGCCTCCAAGCCGGCCAAGTTCTATCTGAACTCCGCTCCGGCCCACAAGGAATATCCGACGGTCAAAGCGACGCTGGCGGAATCGGAATCTGCGGAACTGGGCAGCATTACGAACTCCAACGAGCGCAGCATCCACCGTCTGATTCACGCGAACGGCGTGCAGAGCTGCCAGCTCGTTATGGGCCTGACCCAGCTGAAGCCGGGCAACATGTGGAACACGATGCCGTCTCACACCCATCCGCGCCGGATGGAAGCTTACTTCTATTTTGAACTGCCGGAGGACGCGGTTGTCGTTCACCTGATGGGCGAGCCGCAAGAGACGCGCCACATCATTATGCGCAACGAACAAGCTGTGATTTCCCCGAGCTGGTCGATTCACAGCGGCGTAGGCACAAGCAATTATACGTTTATCTGGAGCATGGCCGGCGATAACATCCGCTACGACGATATGGACCCCGTATCCATGAAAGAATTACAATAGCAGTAAACTCTTTTACGGAAAGCTGAGGCTGGCAATGAACCCGATACGACGACACGAACTGATTATGGAAGTGCTGCTGAACCAGAAGGATGTCACAGTGAATGAATTGAGCGAAAAGCTACAGGTTACCGGCAAAACGATCCGCGAGGATTTAAGCCGGCTGGAGGAGCAGGGGCTGATTGTGCGTGTGCACGGCGGGGCCGTACTGGCGCAAAGCGACCAGTTCGGCATCCTGCCCTCCAAGGAGCCGCTGGCTACTTTCTCCTCGGAGAAAGCCCAGATCGCCAGACTGGCGCTGAATGCGATCGACGAAGGCGACATCATCGCCCTCGACGGCGGAAGCACCACGCTGGAAATCGCGCGCAGGCTGGACAACATGCCTCTAACTGTCATCACCAATGACGTCTATATCATCAGCGAGCTCGTTCCCAAAGATCGGATCCGGCTCGTCGTGCCGGGGGGCTACCGCGTCCGCAATATGCTGGCGGGCCCTGAGGCCGTCTCTTATGTGCAAACTTTAAATATACAAAAAGCATTTTTGTCGGCTACGGCCGTTCATATCGAACACGGACTGTCGATTTATACAGGCGACCTGCTGGAGTTCAAGCAGGCGCTTGTTCAGACGGCCCGGACTGTATATGCGGCCGTCGATCATCACAAATTCGGCCGGACCGCGCTGCGCACCTTCGCCTCGTTCAGCGAAGTCGACGTACTGCTGACGGACGCGGGGCTGCCCCTGGAGACGGCCGAACAATTTCAGGCAGCGGGCGTTATCGTCGAACGCGGTACCGAATAAGCGGCCGCGGACGGCACTTACCATTTTATCCAAAGGAGCGAATCATTTATGTCTTTATTTAGTCTTAAAGGTAAAACGGCCCTCGTAACCGGAGCGGCTCAAGGTCTTGGTCAAGGGATCTCGCTGGCGCTTGCCGAAGCGGGCGCGGACATCGTATCCGTCTCCTTGACTTCCAGCAGCGAAACGGTCAAAGCCGCTGAAGCGTTTGGCGTCAAAGCGGCAGGCATCGAAGCCGATCTGGGCGACCACAGCAAGCTGCAATCCACTTTTGACGAAGCGCTGAAGCTGACCGGACATGTGGACATCCTGGTGAACAACGCCGGCATCATCCGCCGTACTCCGGCCAAGGACCACAGCGAGAAAGACTGGTTCGACGTTATTAACCTGAACCTGAACACCGTATTCCTGCTGTCGCAAATCGCCGGCCGCCACATGCTGGAAAGACAATCCGGCAAAATCATCAACATCTGCTCCATGCTGTCCTACCAAGGCGGCATCAACGTGCCTGGCTACACCGCCAGCAAGCACGGCGTTGCGGGTCTGACCAAAGCATTCGCCAATGAATGGGCAGGCTCCGGTTTGAACATCAACGCCATTGCTCCGGGATACATGGCTACCGACAACACCGCTCCGATCCGTGCCGACGAGAACCGTTCCAACGCGATCCTCGACCGCATCCCTGCCGGACGTTGGGGCACCCCGGAAGACGTGAAGGGCCCGGCCGTGTTCCTGGCTTCCCCTGCTTCCGACTACCTGAACGGCCACATCCTGTGCGTAGACGGCGGCTGGATGGCCCGCTAAGATTTTTTAGGCTCACCGGAATATATGTTACGTCTGCAATAACTGCACTATCTTTTCTACTAGTCTTACTTGTTATATCTGCTGCATCTGTTATATCTCTGTTATCTGTTATATCTCTGCTATCTGTTATATTGATGTATCTGTTATATCTGCTGTACTTGCACACTGATTTGTCTGATTTGACTGCCGCATAACCGGCGTCTTCCAACACTTAAACGGAACCCGTACCAAGGATATCCTTGGGGGTTCCGTCTTTTTTTGACGAATGATTCATCCGGGATTGAAGAATTAGGAATCAATATATTAGAGTCTGTACGCAAACTTACTTCAGCCATAACCTCATCGAAATCAACTCTAAAAAAGCTTTGATCATGCTCGCTGTCTTTTCGAAGCCCGATCGCTTGCTTGCTGTGCCCCCATTTGCGCCTGCCCCATGCCGGTGGACTTGGACTATGGTTGTATTCATCGTCATCTGCTCAAAGTCGGGCTCAATGGTAACCTGCTTCAGGATTCCATCCCAGATTCCCGCCTTTTGTAGCCCCCAGAGGGGTACAAGTAGACGGACACAGAGGACCTTAATTGCTGATTATTCCGTGTTTTGGAAAAGTGACGGACTCAGATGCACCTATTTACGCGGAGAATCCATAGTTTGCATGTTTTTGGTACGAATAACGGATCTGGAGTCCGCCCGGCCTACCAAAAGCCCCCGAATTTCAGAAATAACGTCCGCTGAGTCCGGAAAGACCTCTGTATCGCGTACTGCAGTAATCCCGCTGCGGGTGTGTCGCAGGAGAGGATTCGTTCCAAAGTATTATCTATAATGGAGATCGATCGGACAATAAACGGGTGACCTTGCCGCCCCCGTCCCGGCTTGGCATTCTTTCCATTTATACGGATGAACAGATTGCACCATGTTATTGTACTGCAATCTGATTAGAGCTCTGCTCAAAGTCGGGTTCAATAGTAACGTGCTCAATGGTAACGTGCTTCAAGATTTCATCCCAGATCCCCGCCTTCTGTAAGCGCCAGAAAAAGCTGTAGGCGGAAGACCAAGGGCCATAATACTCGGATAAATCACGCCACACGCCATGGAGCACCTGTACGGGCAACCCACAATGACATTTAGTATCTGGCGACGGTCTTTAGGTGGTCGACCTCCTTGTGATTTTCGGGCTGGCGGTAAAAACATCTGAACGACTTCCCGCTCACGGTCTGTTATCTCGATCTTCGTCTCATAGCTCATATTTTACCTGACAGTTTGCGTACACACCCTAGTCTAAACATAAATAAGGAGCCGTGCTGGACACGACTCCCGATGCACAACCCACTATAAAGGCGGTTGGCTTCAAGGTATGGCCTGTGAAATAAACCGTTCCCCTGGTATGGGCGGTCTATTTCTTTTTGTTTTAGGTCAGGGCCACGACAAGCGCCACGGCTAACGTCAGCAGCGCAATAATCAGCGCTCCACCCACGGCTCAATCTCCATCCGCTGTCCGGCTTCCAAACGGAATACCAGCTGCGATCCGCCCGCCGCATCGTTCCATCGGCCTCCCGGGCCGATCCGCACACGGCAGTTGGCCCATTCCGGCCACTGTATTACTGCGTCGATCCGACGCTCCGCCGTCAGTACGGCGTGAAGCTCTCCATCTTGGGCCCGCCAACTGAGCGACAGCTTGCCTCCCGGTACGCGCCACCGGGTGAATGAGCCCGCTTGCCAGCCCGGTGGCAGCGCGGGCAGCAGCTTGATCCTGCCGGAGGATACCGAGAGCAGCATTTCCTGGACGGCATTCACCCAGCCCATATTCGCGTCAAGCTGGACGGGCGCGGACGGAACATCCATGCAGATGCCCATTCCCCGCCAGTCATTATGCAGTGTAAAAAAATTCGGCAGCAGGCAGGAGCGGGCCAGTGCAGACAAGCTGTCCTGCGCGCTTCCCCCGTCCCCCAGCCGGGCATAAACGGATGCCATATGGGCCAGCGACCAGCCGGTCTGCGCGCCGAGCCTGCGCTGCTTCACCGCCTGCTCAAAACCCCGGAACAGCTCGGGGTCGCTTTCCTGCGTAATCTCCCGGCCCGGGAATACCGGATACAGATGCGACAGATGCCGATGATCCTGCCTGTCCTCAAAGGCAGGGTGCTGCCATTCTCTGACCGCGCCGGCTTCGTTGAGCTCATATTCGGGCAGACCGTGCAGCAGCCCCTGCCATTTTTCAATATCTCCGCTGTGCAGTCCGGTTAACCGGGCCGCTTCAATCGTATGGCGCAGCAGCTCCTTCAGGATGGCGATATCCATCGTTGCATTGATGGCGGTCGGCATCGGGTGAGCCATCGGCCGGCCGTCTTCCGGCATAAAGTTCAGCGGGGTATTTTCCGGCGAAACCGACGGGTAGATGCGGAACTGGCCCTGTTCGTCCTGTACGAGAAAATCCTCATAAAAACGCAGGGTTTCCACCATAAAGGGGAGCGCCCTTTCCCGCAAAAACCGCTCATCTCCCGTAAACCGGTAATGCTCATAATAATGAGCCGCAAGCCAGCCGGCCGCCCCGGTCCAATTCAGGATAACCGGCACGATTTGGGTCGGCAGCCCGATTCCCGGCGTGGTTGCCGCCGGAATGAAGATTCCCCGGCAGCCGTAGAGCTTCCGGGCGTTGTCACGGAAGTCATCCATCAGCGCCTCATAATGGCGGAATAACCCCGGAACCAGGGAAGACAATCCGCCTACGGCGGCATGCCAATACATCATCTGGATGTTTTCGTTCGCCATATGATGGCCCCACATCAACCGGTAGTCGCCGCCCCACAGACCGTACAGCCCAAAGGGAAGCCCTTCCTCCGACGTCCCGCTGATGAACAGGTAGCGGCCGTACGCCCACATTTTGCGGACAAGCTCGGGCGGCGCCGTCCCTTCGTACGCTTCTATCAGCAGTTCTTCGTTGCTGCGGCCGGAGCTGGACGCTTCAGCGCTGTTGCTTTGGCTGCGTACTGCGCTACTTTTAAAGCTCCTGCTCGGCGCACCCGTGGCAGAAATGCATCTGCTGCCTGGTAGTCCAAAGCCGTTTCCGCTGCCGGTGGACGCTTCATCGCCATCGCCCCCGCTGCCGCTGAATCCTTCACCGCCCAACTCCAAGTCCGCCGATTGAAACAGCGGCCGATGTAGGGCTGTATGCCGGACAAGCAGTTCTTCCCAGCCGATGCCGCTTAGTTCGGACAGCTCCTGCCGCAGCCTCGCCCACTGTTTCTCGGGGTCCCCCCCGGTGAACAGCTTGATAAGCACCCGCACCGGGCCCGCAAACGTCAGACATGCGGCGGTTTCAGCTTCTACCGGAGGCTGCACCCGCTCCCCAGCTCCACCAGCAAGGTCCATGCCACCGCCTTGCCGCCCCCGGTCCACACCTCTGCCGGAAGCCTTCCCGCCCGCTCCACGCACAATCCGCAGTACCGCCCCATAGGGCTCGCCGTCCCCGCTGGTCCCCGCATAGCAGAGCGTATCTTCGCCAAAACGCCTGACGATAATGGAAGCCTCCAGCCGCTTGAATGCTTCATCCTCCCTGACTCGGTCCCCCGGCGGAAAGGTCAAGGCGACTTCGCCCCGGGGGATATTGGAGGCTCCGGAAACAGCAGCTGTCTGTGTTCCATCCGATAACAGAGCGGCACTGTCTTCTATGCAGCTATTTTCCATGCAGCCGCCTTCTATTTGGTAAACAATACAATCATCCGCCCGGGAGACAAACAGCCGCCGTGCATACCTTACTTTCCCTTCCCGCCAGCGGACGGTTACGACGCCCGTTTCCATATCCAGCTCGCGGCGGTACTCTGTAAACGGCGAAGCTGCAGGCATCGTTACAGTCAAGGCAGCCAGCGGAAACCGGGAAGCCAGTTTACTGGCGTATCCCGATTCCCGCAGCGTATCAGCCAAATGACGGCTCGCCTCCCGGTAGTTGCCTTCATCCATTATCCGGCGCGTCTCAGCGAGCGTGCCGCTGACATCCGGCAGCGGATCCCGCTGCCCCCAATGCCACAAGCCGCCGTGCTGCAAAAGAATCGTCTCGTCCTTGACCCCGCCATAGACAGAAGCCCCGATGCGCCCATTCCCGGCGGGCAGTGCTTCCCGCCACAGGCCTCCCCGCCAGGAGGCCGGATACCGCATCTGTAGAACATTACGGCCATCCTGCTCCATATGCGGTATACCGGTAGTTGGCGCTTGATCCGCTGCATGGTCCGCTTTCTGCTCCACACGGTCCTGCCGCATCCTTGGATCAGCCATTCTGCAGCTTGCCTTGCCCTGACTCAGAAGAACCGCCGACCTGCAGACCGCCTTGCCCTGATACCGCTGGATCATCTGCCCGCAGACGCTCCATCTCAATGCTGGCCAACAGGAAGGGCGCCACGCCCATCTGGACATCGCTGACAACTGCTTCACTCAGGTAGTATTCATACGAGCCGTCACGATATTTACGGCCGCCGAGGCCCGCTCCATGGCAGATTCGGTGCAGGTGCACGCCCTTTCCGTCTTCGTCTTCGGTAACGAATTCATGCAAAATACCGGCATATGCCCGCTCGACGACTATCGGGTCCAACTCGGCGAGATAACGCAGACGCAGCCCCTTGGCTAGCGCATAGGTCAGCATGCAGGATGCCGACGCCTCGAGATAATTGCCCTCCCGTCCATGCTGGTCCATAACCTGATACCATAGGCCGCTGGCCTGATCTTGGTTCCGCGCCACCGCTTGCGCCAGCCGCTCGAACAACCCCATAATCTGCCCACGCTGCGGATGATCAACCGGGTAATGCTCCAGCGCATCGACCACCGCCATGGCGTACCAGCCCATCGCCCGGCCCCACACATGGAGCGAGCGTCCGGTGGCATTGTTGCACCAGCGCTGCTCGCAGCTCTCATCCCAGGCATGGTGCAGCAGACCTGTGCGCGGGTCGCGCGTTTTTCGCTCGATCAGCAGGATCTGGCGGGCCGCTTCATCCCAGCCTTCAGGTTCGTCAAACACCGCGGCATACTCCGCCAAAAACGGCGAAGCCATATAAATGCCGTCCAGCCACATTTGGTACGGATAGATTTTTTTATGCCAGAATCCGCCTTCAGTGGTGCGCGGTTGGCTTTTCAGCTGAGCGAGCAGCAGCGCGGCGGCCTTCCGGTATTTCTCTTCACCGGTACGCTTCCACATGGCGAACAGGTTTTTGCCCTCATTAATCATATCCAGGTTATAGTCTTCCAGCGTGTAAGACGGAATCGTCCCGTCCTCCGCAACCAGACCGTCCATGTGGTGCATCACGGTGTCCGCATATTTTGCTTCTCCTGTCCAGTCGGCGGCGCGGTTCAAAGCCATCAAGGTCATGCCCGCCACATATCCCCATTTCCCCGCAATCTTCGGATGATTTCCGCAGGTGCATTCGGATAAAAGTGTATCGGCGATTTTTCTGGACCACGAGGCGGGTTTCGCTGTTTCCGTAATTAAGGCCATGTCTTGGTTCCTCCTCACGCATTGCATCGTTATTAAGTAAGATTTGGCCAAGGCAAGAGCTATCGGGGTTCCAGGGTTCCAGGGTTCCAGGGTTCCAGGGTTCCAGGGTTCCAGGGTTCCAGGGTTCCAGGGTTCCAGGGTTCCAGGGTTCCAGGGTTCCAGGGTTCCAGGGTTCCGAGGTTCCGGGGTTCCGGTTGCCGGGATGTTGGGTTGTTTGTTGTCCGGTTGTTTGTTGTCCGGTTGTTTGTTGTCCGGTTGTTTGTTGTCCGGTTGTTTGTTGTCCGGCTGTCCTGTACGGATGTTTTGACATTTCATCTTCTCGTTTGTTCATTTGTTCATCTATTGAACTAACCGGTTACCCGATACCTGATCCGTCCAGCCATCATCCGCCCTGTCTCTGCGCGGCCTACAACAACGGGAGCTCCTCCAGCGTCTCCGGCAGGTCAATGAGGTACAGATTAGCGTATCCCGTCCGGTCGCTCGTGAACAAAATCCGGCCTCCATCCTCCGTAAACCGGGGATGCGCATGCACCAGCTGCGAATGAAAGCTGCACCGCAGCTCGCACAGCACACGCGGTCCATCGTATTGCCCGTCGCTGCCGCGCCGCCAGAGACAAAGCGTCTTCACCGCACCTTTGCCGTCCACAACGAACTGTCCGCTGCCGTCACCGTGCGCGTGCCAGGTGTCAAAACCAAATTCAATTTCTTCTTTGTCCGTATTGTCGTAACGTACGCTCCCGTAAAAATTCGTTCCGTCGGGGCGAAAGCCGTGATACCCGATCCGTTCGCCGTCCGGCATAAAGCACTCATGGCCCACTTTTTCACCGGGAGCTATACGTTCGCGGATTTTCCAGCTCTTGCCGCTGCGCAAATCCAGCCCCCAAATCCGGTGGTCAACGAGATGCCACGGCCCTTCATGGCAAAAAGTCAGCAGCCACTCCCGGGTGGGCGAAGCATTGATGTGGGTGATGAAACACCGGTCCCGGTATACTTCGTCTACCGAACCCGACTCCAGGTCAAGCCGGATGATCGCGCTGGACGGCGCGGCTTCCATCAGCTCCCGGTGGCCGACGTACCCGTTGCCGAGGTCCAGATCCAACCGGTCCGACAGGTCCTCCTGAATACAGGTGAGGACGGATAAACCGTCGCAGGTGCAACTGAGGTTGCCCATGCGGTATCCCGGCGGACAGCTGTACAGCAGACGCTCTTCCAGGGTCTGCAGATTGAGTACGATCACCGAACCCGAGGTACGGAGCAAAGCATGCGTCCCTTTCGGGTGAAGACAGGCGCTGAGTTCGTCCGCATCCGGATAGGCGGTCAGCTGTGTCATTTCCCCGCTCTCCAGATGCAGCGAAAACAGATTGGTTGCGTTGTCCCGGTCCGACAGAAACAGCAAGCGGGCTCCCCCGTCATACCAGCCGTTTTCCGTAAAATAAAGATGGCGGCTGTGCGCCTTGTAATCGGTCAGCTGCCTGACAGGAAGACCGGTGATCCGGTCCGTGTACGTCCTGCTTTCCGGCGGAAAAACCGTTCCTTTTTTCATAGTGTCACTAGCTCCTTTCCTTACCTTTCTGTTTATATCAAGGACCCGCATCCACAATGCGTCCAGTTTTAAGGGGCGGCGCCAGCTTTACGGCAGCGGCTTTAGCCCTTCCCAGCGAACGTTCCAGTTCCCGTCCTGCGGAAAACCCGGGTTATGTGTTTGGAAGTGCTGCTCTCCTGCATCTTCCAGCGCTTCTTTTCCCCAGCCTGCAGCCATCATGGCGATGGTGGTCAGCAGACCGCCGTTGCCCGGCAGATAAGCCCACAATCCAGGCCGCTGATAATTATGGCCGCTTGGCAGATAGGTGTTTTTGGTCGCCTCCATCAGCAAAAAGTCCACCGCAAGCTCCCGCTCGCCCAGCCTCGCAGCCGTCATCGCGCACATGGGAAAATCCCAGCCCCACGCCGACTCCCAGTCCCAGCATTCCTTAACCTTCAGCAGCGTGGCTCGCATCGTCTCCGGATCAACCAGTGAACCGGAGAGCAGTCCAAGCGCGCCGAGCATAGATGGATGGTCGTGGTTTTTTCCGGTAAACGTATCCGGACAGCGTTCATGCGCCAAATACACACCGTCCTGCACCGCCGGACTTGCCATATGCGCCGCCGTATGCGCCCAGGCCGGATCGGGCGTGATACCCAGCCGCTCCGCCCATCTCACAGCGGTTTCCAGTCCGGTTTTCCAATATTCGAGTTCATAAGGCGGATTGATGCTGTCCTGCATCGCATGGTTTTCCTGAGCCGGAATCAGTGGAGGGCCCAGCACGTATGCCTGCCGGTTCTCCTCCCAATGCGCATAGGACACCATAAAGTCGGCCGCTTCAAAAACAATCTCCTTATAACGTTCCAGCAGCGCCGGGTCCGGGTCGGCCAGATAACACAGCTCCGCCAGCGCCGTCGGGTGCGGCTGCTGCCAGATGAGGCCTGGCGCCACGGGTGAAGGCGTCTGTTCGCCGTCAAATCCGACCATTTTGGGCCATCTGGCTCCTTTATAGCCCTGGGAATTGGCAAGCGCTTTTGCTTTGGGCAGCAGCTCCACATACCAGTCCATGCTTCTTAGAAGAAGTTCTTTGCGCCCCCATAGCGGAAAATGGGCGGCATGCCACCAGTGCATCTCCAAATGCAGCTTGCCGAACCAGCTGTTATACAGCAGACCTGTCTCCTGAGGCGGCAGCGAACCGCCGCTGTGAACCGCGCACAGGAATTGGGACAACACCACCCGCCGCTCCAGCTCGGCCGCGCGCGGATCGGTGCATTCACTAAAGTCGATTGCGGCGCCTTCGGTCCAGAACCGCTCCCAATAAGCGGCGCTTTCGCGGTTTATTTCCGTCCAATGAACGGCCTTCATCGCGGCGTGAGATTCATCCGGGGCAAAACCCACCGTGCAGGACCAGACGTCCAACCCGTTATCAACATGGGGCTTGAGTGTAAACGTATGCGGTCCGGACCGCTCCAATCTTCCCCCGTCCCAGGCCCACCGGACAGCGTAGGATTGTCCGTCCATCGTCCGCTTAAACACCGCCTTGCGCTCTCCGTTCTCCTGAAGTTCGGTCAGATGTCTGTCGTCCCGCTCCCATTCGGGAAAAACGGATTTGGCCCAGCTGCGGTGCGTCATATCCGGTGCCGGGAAACGCAGATACAGCTGGAGTCTTCCGGCCGCGAGCAGCCGGGATGCCACCCGGACGCCCAGGCAGTCCAGCCGGGGGTGGCAGGCGGTCTCGACCCGGATCTCCTCCTCTTCATAAGCAAAAACGCTATGCAGCACGCCGGTCCACAGGTTCAGCTCCTGACGGACCGGCCGTACCTCATCAAGCAGGGCCTCTCTTCCGTCTTCCGACAGCAGGCGAACAGCCAGCCTGCCAAGCTGGAGCCGGTGCGGATTTTGGCGCAGCCAGTGATAAGCTTCCTCCTTGTCTTCCGGCTTCATCGGGTAACGGACCTTGCGGCCATAGGTTTCGAATTCCTGAAACACGATATCTTTTTCCGTATAGCGGCCGGCTCCTCCGGTATAATGCCAACCCCAGTTGGACTGGGTGCCAAGCGGGACCTCATAGCATTCCGGATAGCTTTGCAGCCCCGTAAAATCCGCGCTGAACGCAAACTCCCCATTGCCCACCGCAAGCGGCGACAGCGGCTGGATCTCCGTCAGGACAGGATCATTCCGTTTCACGATTTGTTGTCTGTTCATCAATTTGGCATCCCCTCCGGACGTCACGGGGATGGGAGCGGAGCACGGCTTCCGGAAGCTTTCACTAGCGATCCTGTTTCTTAGTCCAGTTCTCCGAAGTTTGGCCCCGTCCAATTAGGACTCCATGGCGGATTGTCCCTGACTGCGCATAAGCTCCCGGTATTTCCCCGGCGTAACGTCCTTATATTTGCGGTACACGCGGATGAAGCTGTTTTCATGCTGGTAACCTACTTTAGAAGCGATTTCGGAAATTTTGTAATCCGTGTTCACCAGCAGCTCGCAAGCCCGCTCCATCCGCAGTCTTGTAAAATAACCATGTATCGTCTCGTTCATCTCCTGCTTAAACAGCTGGCTCGCCAGGCTGACGCTGATGCCTGTATGCTCGGCGATCTCCTGGACGCCAACCGCATCCTCCAGATGCCGCTCCATAAAGGCGACCATCTGGCGGCAGAGCAGATAATCCTTGCTGTGCAGCCGGCTGCCGAGGCTTTCCGCCAGCGCTGCCGCCTGCTTCCGCAGCAGAACCGCCGCCGCTTCCAAATGAAGCGTCCGGATACCCGCCAGCTCCTCGGGACGGAGGCAGGCCTCCTGCCCCCGCCCGGCGCGAATCCGCTCCAGCCGTCCGGCGGCAGCCTCAAGGAGATCCGCTGCCGCCTGCGGATGCCAGGCTTCTTCCTGCACCTGGGCGATCAGCCGGTCTACCGCTTTTTCCGCTTCCTCAACGCTGCCTGTTTCCACCGCTTCTTTGAGCCGGAGCAGCAGCCGGTCCTCTTCCCGGGCGCTTCCGGCAGCCTCCTGGCCGGCGGCGGCTTCATAAGCAATGGCCTGCCCGTAACCCGCATACAATCTGTATGCCAAGGCGTCTTCGGCCTCCAGCATGGCCTGTTTCAGCCGCATGGCGCCGGAGTGGCTGCCGCTGAGTCCTGCCGTCAAGCCGAATTTCAGCAGATCCGCTATGCGGCCGATCGTCTCGGTAAGCGCTGGCTGCAGGATTTCCGTTCCGCCGCGCAGCGGCTGGAACAGCGCCAGCATGCGGTCGCCGCCAAGATCGGCGGTCAGCACCCGGAAGCGCTCCGACATCAGCTCGTCGACCATGTTCGCGATGGCGTATTTCATCAGCGAATGGTCCGCCTTGGAGAAGCGGGCGCACCACGAGCCGAAATCATCGACGGACAGCATCGCGACCGCAAGCGGTGTTTCCTCCCAGCCGCGGAAGTAACGGGCCCACTTTTCCCCGATTTCACGGCTGCCGCTCAGGTTCCCGGTATAAATATCCGACAGGAACTTGGAAGCCGCCTCGGGCATCGTCTGCCGCAGATGTCCGGTCAGCCGCGCATGATCGGTCAGCAGCTGTCCGGTGATTTTCTCCAAATCGAGCACGCCGGAGCCAAGCTGGCCGGTATCGTATTGGCTGAACAGCTGCCTGAGCCGGCGCACCGGTTTAAACGCCGTGCGGTTCACGGCGACAATGGCGGCCAGACCTGCCGCAAGCGCAGCGACGGAGACGAGAATGACGGCGTTCCGGATTTTTTGGGCGTTGGCCAGGAGACTGTCCTGGGACACGACGGATAAATAACGCCATCCGGTGACGGGCGAGATGATTTGGGACGCGAGCAGCCGCCGTCCGTCATGTTCAAATTCATCCAGCCGCTCATCGCCCAGACTGGCGAGCGCTTTGTCGGCCGCAGCGGCATCGATGCCGCCTCCGCCCAGCGTTTGCAGCAGGCGGTTGTTGTCGCCCAAAATAAAACGCCGGCTGTCCAGGTGAGACACGGAAGGCGGCAAAAGCTCGCTGAACAGCTCGCTTGTTTTAAAATTCAGCGCAACGATGCCTTTGTATTGGCCTGAAATCATGATTTTGCGGAACAATGTAATCTGCTCGGCTGCGTTTTCTCCACCCGCCGGGATGCGGCGCTGCTGCACGAGCATCGTCCGTCCCCCAAACTGGTTCTCCACCTCCGTCCAGTCCGAGTCGGCAAAGTTCGCCCGGCTGGAGCTGTAGCCCTGCGGGAACGCCACAAAGCTGTCCCGTTCCGCATCATAAATGTAAGCGCTTTTAATATAGCCGGCACTGCTGATCGTCGCCTCCATAAACCGCACCAGTTCGGTAATATTGGCGTAGGAGGCCTGCTCCTTGTCGGTCAGGAAACGGTAGGTGCCCCGGTTCAAGGCGATTTTGATCGCAATCTGGTTGCTTTCCCGGATGTATTCGTCGACCGACTTCATGCTGATCCGGAGCATCTGGTGCTGCGGTTCGCTAAGCTCCTGCTGAAGCACCGATTTGGACGTATAGTAATTCGCCAGCCCTACCGATACGATCAGGACAAACACGGCCAGGGTCAGGATGAGCAAAAGTCGGGTCTGTGCATGGGTCACATTGTATTTCAACCATTTCCGGAGGGGTCCGGCCATTACAATCCCACCTTTACTGCAGTATATTCCCCATTATACTGCCCCCGCCCATACCTGACGACCCGGCCCCGCGCCTTATTTGTCCGCCATACGCTCCGGTATGCCCGGTCTTGGGGCTTAGTTGTCCGCCGATGGCCCCGGAGCGTTCCGCCCGCCGGCCGTGACCATAGCCTCGGCTGCTTTGCTCCGCATCACGGGTCCGTAATCATCCTTTTCCTCCTTTGGCGAATGCCGCTTCCAAGCCTTCCGCTTTCCCGGTGCGGCTTCCTCCCGCACCCAGCACCTCTTCGATGGCTACCGGCCGGCCCTCCTCCGCCGAACGCCACACGGCTTCGCCCGCCGCGACGGCGTAGGCCCCGTCTTTCGCACCGGACAGTACACGGTATCCGCGCTCCGCTTCACCCAGGAACAAATCCTCCAGCAGCAGCGGATCCCCGCCGCCGTGTCCGCCTTCGCGGTGCACGACATGAATCGTCTCCTTGGACCCGAACAGCGGAAAATAGTCAATAGTCTGCACCGGCACCGGAAACGGGACGCGCGCCGGGATATGGTACTCCGTCGTTTCCAGCCGGCCGTGCGTGCCGTTGATTGCCAGGCGGTACCCCTCATAGGGCAGCGAAAAATTCACCGAATAACTCATCATGGCGCCGCCGCTGTATTTTACAGTTGCTGTATAGGTGTCCTCGATGGCGATGGATGAGTCAAAAATACACCGGTCCGGACGATAGTCCGTATAAGGAAAATCCGTGCCGCCACCTTCCAGCGACCGCAAATGGTCGTCGGCAATCCGCAGCCGGCGGCTGCGGGAATTCCAGCGCGATTCATAAGCGCAGCGTTCGGCCACATGGCAGGTGCGGCAGTGCCGGCCGTCCTCCTTCGCGGGATTCCACTCGCCATCCGCCCCGTAATAGTTCAGCGCGCCGTAGGCAAACACTTCCACCGGCTTCTGTCCGGTCCACCATTGAACTAGATCGAAATGATGACTGCATTTATGGACGGATAATCCGCCGGAGCAGGCCCGCTCGCGGTTCCAACGTTTAAAATAACTCGCCCCATGATGCGTATCCAGATACCAGTTCAAATCAATAGAGGTGATCCGGCCGATCCGGCCTTCCCGGATGAGCTCTTTGATCCGCATATGCACCGGCATATAGCGGTAGTTAAACGTGACGTACACTCTGCCCCGGCTGGCTGCCTCCGCGTCCAGCACCACCCGGGCGTCCGCTCCGGTTGTGGTCATGGGCTTCTCGGCTATAACGTCGAGATCCTTTTGCAGCGCCGCCACAATATACCGGGCATGCGTATCATCCCGGCCCGCCGCAATAATGCAGTCGGGTTTCGTCTCCTCGGCCATCCGGTCGAAGTCCTCCGTGCCGTAGACCGCCACGCCGCCGCTGTCCGGAAAACGTGTGCGATACTGCTCAAAACGCGCGGGGTCGGGATCAAGCAGAGCAACAATCTCCGCCCGCTCCGAAAACAGTTCATGAATCGGCTTCGCGAACTGGCCGAGTGCCCGGCCGCTTACCCCGCAGAGCGCGTACCGGCGCTTCACGATTTCACCTTGGCGTACCATTCCTGCACCCGTTTCGTTACTTCGTCGCCGCCGGACGCCTTCCATTTGGCCACATACTCGTCGAACGCTTCAATCGGCAGCTCGCCGATTACGATTTTGGTCAACGTCTCCTGGAACAGCTTGTGGGACTGGATGTCCGGGTAACCTTCGTAAACGGAGGCCGGGAGTCCGTCGCCGGCAATCTGCCGCGCGTCCGCTTTGCTCACCATGAACATGTCTTTTACCATCTGCTGCTGATCTTCGGGATACGTCTCTTCGATCCGTTTCTCCATGTCTTCTTCGGTGGTCAGGTTTTTCATCCCCAGCGCAATCGGTTTATTATCAGCCGGCGGCAAAATCACTTTTCTTCCGTCTTTCACTTCATGCTGATGCCCTTCCAGACCAAAACGGACAAACTCCTCATTCTCCGGGTTGTAAAAGAAGTCAAGCAGCTTCAGCGCATTTGGCGCATTTTTTTCGTTGACGGACGGGATAACCCATTCAGGTTCGCCCATGCTCTTTTGGGTGACAAACGGTTCAAAACCTTCGGCCTTCGGCAGCGGCATGGCGGCAATATAAGCATCCGGCGCTTTGGTCAAAATGGCATTGTAACGGTCGCGCACGCTCGCCGGCAGATGGTACCAGCTGCCTACCTGGTTGTTGTTGATTTTGGCCTGCCACACTTCTCCTTTATTCAGGAACGTTTCGTTGTCGAGCAGCTTTTCCTCATACAGCTTGCGGATAAAAACAATCGCTTCCCGCATGTTGTCCGTTACGCCCGCATACTGGATTTCTCCGTCATAAATATCCCACTCGGGGTACCCTTCCCACATCGCGACCCCGTAGATTGCAAACAGGTGATCCATCCAACGTCCAAATTCCCGGCCGCTGGTCGGCAGCTCGTCGGCCGTACCGTTGCCGTTCGGGTCCTGGTCCCGGAATGCTTTCAGCAGCTCTACGTATTCGTCGACCGTCTTGGGCATTTCCTTGCCGACCTTCTCCACCCAGTCCTGGCGGATCATCGGCGCGCGTTCGGGAACGAGGAACACTTTGGGGATGTAGTAAATTTTGCCGTCCGGCGAAGCGGATCGCACGATGTCCCAGGCTTCCTGCGGGATGCTTTTCCAGACGTTTGGCGCATATTCGGGCAGCAGATCATCAAGCGGCAGCGCGCCGCCCTGCTGGATCAGCGTTTGTTCCACACCGCCGATCGGACGGAGAATATCCGGCAGCTCGGCAGAAGCGATCATCAAATTCAGATACTCCGAAGGCTCGGAGCCGGGCGGTGTGGTTTCCAGCTCGTAGCGGACGCCAGTCCGCTCCTCGATGTACTTCACATGCGGATCGTCGGCGGCAGGCATCGTGCCCAACCCCATATGGCTTTTGAAGACTTTGACCGTGGCAGCCCCCGTCTCGCCGCCAGCCGCCCCGCTGCCGCCGCTTGCCTCGGCTCCTCCGTTGGTATTGCCGTTTCCTCCGCCGCAGCCTGCAAGCGCAAGCGCCAGCGCTCCAGTCAGGATAAGCATTTTGTGGATACGCGTTCTCATAAGCAACCTCCTCAGGTTTGGCTTTCTATTCTTTGAGGGAGCCGAGCAGGGCCCCTTTTACAAAGTACTTTTGGAGATACGGGTACACGAGGATAATGGGGACGCTTGCAAAAATAATCGTCGCCGCCTTCAGAGTCGTTGTATTAAATCCCGGATCGGTCAGCGCCAGGTTAATCTGCGCCAGCTCTTCGGGACTCTGCAGATATGCCCGCAGCTTCATCTGCAAGGGCCACAAATCCTGATCCCGCAGAAAGAGCACCGCCCGCTGAAATGTATTCCAGTACCCCACCGCGTAAAACAGGCTGACTGTAGCGAGCACCGGCTTCGACAGCGGCAGATAGATGCGGAACAAAATGCGGAAGTCGTGGCAGCCGTCAATCCGTGCGCTGTCGTCCAGCTCTTTTGGCAGGCCCGAAAAAAAGGTGCGCAGAATGACCATATTAAACGTTCCGATCACGCCCGGAATAATGAGCGCCCAGATGGAATTCATCATGCCAAGCTCCCGGACCGTCAGGAAAAACGGGATCATCGGCGCATTAAAGATCATGGTGATCACAATGAACAGCATGACGGGACGGCGGATCAGGAATTCCTGACGCGACAGCGGAAACGCCGTGAGCACCGAAAACAGCATGCTAACTAGTGTCCCGACGACCGTTATGAACACGGTTACACCAAATGACCTCCACAACCCCGCGTTTTCCAAAATGTGCGCCCAGGAGGCGGTGGTGAATTCGACGGGCAGCAGAAACACTTCCTTGGAATCAGCCGCAATCGGCGAGCTGAACGAAACGGCCAGCAGCTGCAGTAGCGGCAGGATCATGGTCAAAGCCGCGGCGGAGAGCAAGACATAATTCAGAACCTGGAACGAGGTTTCGCCAAGGGTGCGTTTCATTACCACAGCCCCTCTCCCGTTTTTTTGGCAAGCCGGTTAAAAATCCAGAGTAAAATGAAACCGATTACAGACTGGAAGACGCCGATCGCCGTCGTCACGCTGTACTGCCCTTGAAGCACGCCGGACCGGTATACATACGTTTCAATAATATCGCCGACCGAATACGTCATAGGCGTAAGCAGATTGTACACCTGATCAAAGCCCAGCTCCAGGAAATTGCCGATATTAAGCAGGAACAAGATGAGAATGGTCGGGAACAGCGCCGGCAGCGTAATGTAAATCGCCTGCTTCAGTTTGCCCGCGCCGTCCATCACAGCGGCTTCATATTGGCTTTGGTCAATACTGCTGATCGCCGCCAGGTAAATGATCGTTCCCCAGCCCACCTCTTTCCAGATGGAAGAAAGGACGATGATCGGCCGGAAATACGCTTCCTGCTGCATGTAGAGCACCGGCTCGTAGCCGAACCACCCCCGGATGGAGTTGATGATCCCGCCGGATGCCAGTACCTCAAACACGATGCCGCCGACGACAACCCAGGACAGGAAATGCGGAAGATAAAACAGGCTTTGGAGGAACCGTTTTGCCAGCATCTGCCGTACTTCATTAAACAGGAGCGCCAGCAAAATCGGAGCCGGAAACCCCATCACCAGTTTGTACAGGGCGATCAGGGCGGTATTGCGCAGCACATTGTAGAAATCCTGGTACGTAAAAATAAATTTGAAGTTGTCGAGTCCCACCCAGGGACTGTCCAGTATGCCTTTGAAAATCTGATAGTTCTGAAAAGCGATGACGCTTCCCCCGAGCGGAATGTATTTGAACACAATATAGAACAAAATGCCCGGGAAGATCATGACGTACAGCATCCAATGCTTTTTCATGTTATCCAAATAACGGTTGTTCACCCGTTTGACGGCAACGCCGGGAACCAGGTCGGTTCGCTCCGACAGCTCTGCCATGAATGTCCAGCCTCCTTTTCCCCTGATGATGTGAAGGGCGCCTGTTGCCAGCATACGGTCGGGAAAGCTTACGCACAATCATGCGATCAGCCAGAGGATGAGCAAATCCTTGAGCGCCGGGGGTTCTGGCAAATCGGTTCATCGGCTGGCGAATCGGTTGGTTATGAAATTGGAGCGGGAAGGTGCGGTTCGCAGCCGAGGAATGAAATGATTCGAGAGCCCGAGACAATGCGGTCTTGGCGCCACTCCGGAGCGCTTTTTTATTTATTTTTCTGAAAGATGTAACCTTTTTTCCTTTTCGTTCGTCTAATAGATATAAGGCCGTTTAGATCTGAACATAATGGGTATATAGCCTTATGTATTACATAAATTTGCAAGGGGGAACGGATAAACATGAGAATCAAGAAGTCGGCCTATGGGGTATCGTTTCTTGTCCTTTTGTTCTTGTCCCTGATCGCAACCGCAAGCACGGCCGGCACGACGGCGCAAGCCGGTGCGAGAAGCCAGCAGCTGACAGTATATATCGACGGCCTTCGAACGGAAACGGGAGCGGCGACGCTGACCGCAGACGAGCTGGAATGGTACGAAGGAGCCGCGGCGGATGCCGAGTTTGCCCGCCAGGAGCCTGACGCAGCCGCAGAGCTCGGCGGAGCACCGGACGGATATTATATCGTTAACGATTTTGAACAGCTTGCCCAATACCCGATCGCGGACGACTGCAAGGTCGTGTTGCAGATTTACGATCACACCGGCAACCCGGAAGATCTCGATATTCAGTGGAACGAAGAGATTTCGCTGCAGAAGTTCGGTGAACTGTATCACAACACTTCGGTGCTGAATCTGGGCGACTTCCCGTATCACCTCACCATCGAGGACGGTCAAGTGGTCAAGATTGTCCAGCAGTATATTCCTTAATCACACAAGCCAGCCAAATCACAAGTCAAAGCCTAAGCGCCTTCGGGCGCTTTTTTTGTTTGGTTTTACAGCCCGAAAAAAGTGGTCTGCACAGTCCCCGTCGAGGTTCAACGCCACATCAATTTCTATACCCTCCATCGTGTTTCAAAACAAACGGAAAAAGCCTCGGTCCAGCAGAGTACCGGACTAAGGCTGCTTGATTGCTTTTTTTACAATCGTCTAGTCGGTATAAGTTCAGGGTAAAGATCAGGATCAGGCTCCCGTCGTTTTATTGAGCTCTTCCGTTAGCTAATAAGAAAAAACAAGTCATCTCCATTGGAGTTCAAGCACATCCAAATTATCGTGAACGAGGATCATTTTGTCCTTATATTCCCAATGGCTGATCAAGTTAGGCAGCTTCGTCAGAATGTAGTCTTTATTCCATGCCAATAAGTTGTGGATACCTTCGAGCGTCTCTTGCTTCTTAGTTGGGATGATTTCTACAACACGTTCTTCATATCGCTTCCAGATCCGTTCCTCTTGAACGGACAATGGTGTCATCAGTACGACAATCTTATCTGCAGCAGCAAAACTTGGCGTTACCCACGACCTGTAAACGCCTTCTGTGATCCACGAATCATTTCCGATGATTTCACTGAGCCGGCGGTCACGCTCATCCTCTGGTGCCTTTACACCATACTCTTTCGAGTGATTATCCCAGAAAATATCGTCTAGATCGTAATGCGGGATATGAAGTTTATCACTTAATAAAGCCGCTATGTAAGATTTACCGCTTCCTGAGCCGCCGATGATATGGATTCGGATTGCTAACACCTCCTATGAAATACCAATCTCTCTTTTACTTAATTTTTTAAATGCCGAGTAATCCTGATCGGACTTGATAAAACTTAATATTTTTTCGGCACATTCTGTTGGATTCGACTCTTCAGTATTTACTTCAATGTCATATTCATTAAAGCAATATACTTTGTCGAACTGGGAACTTGCTAGTCCGATCTGTCGATCTCCTCTAATTTGCTCTCTTCTTATGAGTTCTTCTTTCGAGCATATTACACCTATAAATAACGTAGGCTGACCGGAAAATACATCAAGACACTCATTAAACCACTTGTCATTCTCGATTACGGTATCTACGATTACATTCAAACCCATTTCTGAAAACAATTTAACTGTCGAATAGAACATTGAGACTATGGGATCAAAAATAATTTGTGCGACAACATGATCATCTACTTTTCTTGTAGGTTCAATATTCGGAAATTTTTTATCAATAAATTCATTGAAATTATGAAAAAAATCATCTATTGACAGATGATGAAAAAGAATCTCTTTCTGATTTACCAGTTCAGTAGAAATACTAGTTTTTCCGGAACTTGAAGTTCCGTTCAACAGCACAATTAATCCTCGTTTCAAACGAATCACCCTCACCTATAAGATTTACGTATCCTTCAGTTAACGTTGTATTAACAACTCTATAGATTTATCCAACCAAGAGAATATTCGAGAACCGATTTAATTGCCCTGCCCGTTACTTCAATGAACAAAGGCAACCGATCTAGCCGGCTGTCTTTGTGCGGGTACACTTTCACTCCATAACTCACTTAGGTTCAAAAAAACCTCCCTTTAGAAGCTATCAAATCTAGTTTGCTTCTGAGGAGAGGTTTTAATCTTACTGAAATATTGATCTAACGTTTTCCTTTAGTTTAAAAAGAATTGAGAGATCATACAGTTAGTCCAAGCTTATTAATGAGTAAATCACCTTGTTCGATTTTCAATGAGTTCTTTTCTTGCTTAAATTCCCAACCCATTTCAATCGCATGCCTTATTAAACGTTCGCAATTCCTAAGGCTATGTGGATTAAAATGCCAACTACCTTCCCATGTGAATGACCGGATCGGGCGGCGCAAAGCGGCTATTGCTTGCTTGCTCGTAAGCATAGGCAAGTCTGAATAACGTAGGTTCGCTATATGCGGTTCCGATAAAGGTTACCCCTTGCGGACCCTTGGTCGTATAGCCCCCTTCTGCGATGATTCCTGTGTCCGCATATCCTCCCGGTACTGTAATTGCAGGATACCCCGCACGTGCGGACAAATCGAGCCCCTCCTCGTTGCCAAGAAACAGCAGCGCGTCCAATCGATACTCGCGGATCGCGTAGTCGATCCCCTGGCCTCGGGCTATCTCCCGGTTCAGGCGTAAACTCTCAATATACTCCGTTTCGGTTAACATGCCACTCGTTTCGTTAGACCAAATTAGTGTATCTTGGCCATATTTAAGCGCGGAGTCGCGATTCGTTTCGTTATAGGCTATGAGTTCATCTAACGTTCTAACCGAAGCACCCGAACCTGCTCTGGCGAGATAATCGTTGAGCCCTTTCTTAAACTCGAAGCGCATCACGTCCCAGTCCCACTTAGCACTCTCGCAAGGTAACGATATCGGGTCGACGATAGTGGCTCCGCATTCCTTGCACAAGGCGATCGCCCGTTCGATAATCGCTAACCGGGCTTGATCCAGTCCTCGATAATATTGACGTGGTATACCGATTCTTGCATCACGCAAACCATCAGGATTCAAAAACTGTGTATAGTCCTTGTGCGCTATCCGCTCATTAGATAACATGGCTGCATCTTGCGGGTCTGCCGCTGTCATGGCGCCGAGTAAGATCGCAGCATCCCTGACTGTCCGAGTCATTGGGCCGGCTGAATCTTGACTTTGAGTAATCGGGATGATCCCCGAACGACTGACAAGTCCGATTGTGGGCTTCAAGCCGACGAGGTAATTCTGCGAGGACGGACTGATGATTGAACCGGATGTTTCTGTCCCGATGGCAGCGGTACACAAATTCGCGGCAACTGCTACACCAGAGCCCGAGCTAGAGCCGCCTACGAACAATTCACCAGGTCCATAAGGATTGAGTGTCAACCCTCCTCTGGAGCTATACCCTGCCCACATCGTAGGCGACATGAAATTCGCCCATTCCGTCATATTCGCCTTGCCCAAAAATACCGCTCCTGCAGCCCTTAATTGCGCGGCTACGGAAGAATCCCTCGGTGCGAAATGGTTCGCCAGCGCCACCGACCCTGCACTAGTGTGCATACGGTCACCTGTATCGATATTGTCCTTGAGCACGATTGGGATGCCGTGAAGCGGTCCACGTGATTCGCCTTGCTGTCGTTCTTCGTCTAACGACTCTGCGACAGCAAGTGCGTCCGGATTCACTTCCAGCACCGCTTTCAGTATAGGGTTAAATCGTTCAATTCGCTCCAGATACCAGCGAACGCAATCCACTGCCGTTAACATGCCTGATTCCATCGCCGCTTGTATCGAAGCAATGTCTGCCTCGAATAACATTTCGTTAATCGTTCTGTCCATTTTTTGAGAGGCACTCCAATTCTGTTTTTCTATGTTTAGGAAATGTCCGATATTAATAGCATACAGCTATCAGGAATCAAAATCACTTTTTCTGTGTAATTTTTAGAATGAATACTAATATAATCATACATACATCTCACCTCACTCTGTATATCAACTATTCGAAAAAGAACAGCGGATTCCCTTCTGACAACCGTTCAATGCTCTGCCATTTACGCAAACAAAACGGCGCCCGCCTCCCATTAAGGGAAGGGGCGCCGTTTGGACGATCCATGTTACTTCGACTGCAGCTGCTCTCCGCCTTCAGGACGGAGGGAGTAGCTGTGATCTCGGGAAGCTTCTTCGACCTCGGCATAAGACCAATGTCCGGCCGGTACATCCGGCCAGGCCGGTTCGGTTACACCGTACAGCGGGCCGCGGCCGAACAAGCGGTTAACGATCTTGACGGCGGCGCTCCGCTGAAGCGCGTCCTTCGGCCGGTACGTACCGTCGCCGAATCCGTCAAGAATACCGGCGTTCTGTGCGGCCGCAATTTCGGCTGCCGCCCAATGCGAAGCAGTATCGGTAAATCCTCCTGCAGTGGACGCCGTAAGCTCAAGCTTTTTGTAGCGTGCGGCGATAGCTGCCATCTCTCCGCGGCTGACCGGCTGATCGGCACGGAACAGGCCGCGGTTGTCACCCACCATGAGACCGGACGATTTGACGAATTCAATCGCTCCGGAAGCCCAGTGGGTGGACTTCACATCGGGATATGAGGAAGCCGAAGGGTTTGACGCCTGCTTGTATCCCAGGTTTTTTGCCAGAATGGAGGCCATTTCGGCCCGCGTAATACTGCGGTTCGGCTTGAACGTGCCGTCCGGGTAGCCATTGATGTAAGCGGTGTGCGAATTCGCTTGGCTTCCATCTTTGCCTGCGCCGGTAAGCAGCTCCAGCGCCGCGGCGTAATCGGCCCATCCTCTCATATCAAGCACTGTAAATGTACTGAATTTATTGACGCCAAACTCCAGTCCGATCGTGCCATCCTTGTAATCCACGGCTTTTGCCTTAACGAGCTCTTTATCTCCGTCGCTGTGCTCAATGAAAATCGCCAGGTTCGCCAGATAATTTGCTCTCTCCGCCAGGTCGGCGGGAAGAGGTACACTGCTGAGCGGAAGCGTCAGCGTAACCGGACGGCTCTGCATGTTCGTCTCAATCGTCATCGGACGGCCAACGACCAAAATCTCGTCGTTTTTGGCCACTTCGCGGACAATTTTTTCGATTCTCGCGCGTGTCTCCACCTCTTTGCGTTTGTTCTCTTCCTTGATCGGTACCAGGCGGAAGAACAGGTCTTCGTTAAATTCATTCATCGATGCGTTCGGAATTACGATTTTTACGTTGTTCGTAAAAATCTCCATATCGACTTTGGCATCGCCCATCAGCTTAAGAGCACCCCGCGGAACGTACACCTTCAGATCGGATACTTCGTCCTTGTCGTCAGGGATCACGATCCGGGCGGTCGAACCGCCTGCGGTCGCGATATTGCGTACCGCTTCCTGCGTCTGCGCTTCATTCAGCGTGACCAGATCGCTGACTTTGCCGTCGGCTGCCCGTGTGCGCAGGATCGGCGTTTGGGTCAGCAGCTGCCCGCTATTCAGGCTGCCGGACTCTACTTTAATTTTGATTTCTTCCGTCACCGGGCCGGTTGGCTGAACCGGCTGCGGAGCAGGCTCCGGTGCAGGCTCGCTGCTTGGCTGCGGCGTCGGGGCTGTGCTTGGTGCTGCACTTGGTTCTGTGCTTGGTGCCGTACTTGGCTCTGTGCTTGGTTCTGCACTTGGTTCTGTGCTCGGTGCTGCACTTGGTTCTGTGCTCGGCGCTGCACTTGGTTCTGTGCTTGGTGCTGCACTTGGTTCTGTGCTTGGTGCCGTACTTGGCTCTGTGCTCGGTGCTGCACTTGGCTCTGTGCTTGGTGCTGCACTTGGCTTCGTGCTTGGTGCTGCACTTGGTTCTGCACTTGGCGTCGCGCTTGGTGCTGCGCTCGGCTCGGCGCTTGGCTCAGGACTTGGCGTCGCGCTTGGTTCCGCACTCGGCTCGGCGCTTGGCTCAGGACTTGGCGTCGCGCTTGGTTCTGCACTCGGCGCTGCGCTTGGCTCAGGACTTGGCGTCGCACTTGGTTCCGTGCTCGGCTCGGCGCTTGGCTCCGTGCTTGGTTCTGGGTTTGCTGTCGGCGAAGGCGTTGGTGCCGGCGTAGCCGACGGCTCCGGCGAAGGCGTTGGTGTCGGCGAAGGCAGCGGAGCAGCCTCTTTTACGATATGGATCGTATAGGTCAGCTTCGTACCGTCTTCCGCAGTCACCGTAATTTCAAAGACATTGTCGCCGTCTCTCAAATCATCCAGCTGCGCCCCGTCTTTGCCGGCGATCTCATACGTCGCTTTTTTATCAGACAAAACGATCGTCAGATCAAGCCCGGTAACTTCATGTCCGATATCTACTTTGTAATCTATGATCTCGGGATCGAAAACCGGTTCCAGCGGCCATCCGCCGCCCACTTCAATACTCTTAATCTTCGCGTCCGCCGACAGGGCTTCCCGGGTTACGACCACAGTGTATGTGGTTGATGTTTTCCCGTCCTGCGCGCGAACAACAATGTCTATCTTGTTGGGTCCTACTTCAAGCGCTTTTTCGATCCGGTCATTGGCGGGCAGGCCGTCAACATACAGAATCGCCTGGGGATCACTTTTCGATACAGCCAGTTCAACTCCATCAAGACTGTTCGGAACGTTCACTGTATAACCCGTTACGTCGGATGCAAATCCAGGCGTCAACGGAAGGCTGTCGGTTCCTTCCTTCGGATATACAGTCAAGCCTGTCAGCAAGGCGTCGCTAGGAAGCAGCTTCCGGTTAACCATTACCGTATATTCACGGACAGTATGCCCATCCGCCGCGGTAACAGTAACCACCAATAGATTGCTTCCTTCCCGCAGCGATATCGGAGCATCTGCCGTTACATCCACTCCGTTGTTCGTTACGGTAAATACAGCGCCAGGGTGATTCGCTTCAATATCCAGTACAATTTCATCCTGATCGTTTGGCACTGTTGCGGAATAGTCGGCTGTTTCCGGATCAAATCCCGGTGTCAGCGCAACACCCGGCTGAATCGTCAAATCCTTCAGCGACGCATCATGACTCGGTTGTCTTGTTACGTCAATCGTATAACTGTTTTTTGTTCCGTCCTCCGCAGTAACCCGGACGACAAGCTGGTTAACTCCTGTTTTCAGCGGTATAGCCGCCCGGTCAGCAACTTTCTCGCCGCCTAGCTCCACCTCAACGGCCGCCTTTTTATCAGAGGTTAAAACCTGCAGATCGATCACTTGAGTCTGATCCGGAACAAAAGCTTCATAACTGGCCGTATTTGGTTCAAAATCCGGTGTCAGCGTAACGGGAACCGCCCCGTCCAGCAGCTCCAGCCTGGTCAGCTTCGCATCGGAGGATTTGGCGCGTACAACGGTGATGCTGTACCGCTTAATTGTTCCGTCCTGGGCCGTCACCACAATCTCAAATACGTTTTCGCCTGTATGCAGCGCCTTCAGCGATGAACCGTCTTTGCCGACGACTTCATATGCTGCAAATTCGGGATCCGACAGGACAATCGTCCAATCCAGTGAGGTGACCTCATGGCCAACCTTCACTTCATAAGCGGTTACGCCCGGATCAAAAGCAGGCTCCAGCGCAGCGTCACCATTCAACACAATCTCCCGGATGTTGGCGTCCGATGAAGGCGATTTGCGTGTGACTTTGACCGTATAGACCTGCTTCGTTTTATGATCCTGTGCCATTACGGTGACATCAAACGTATTGACGCCTTCCAAAAGGCCGATAGCGCTTTGTTGTCCCGCCGGAAGTCCGTTAATAGACAGCAGGGCATGGGAGTCGCTTGTGAGCGCCTGCAGGGAAGCCTGATCGATGGTATACGGCACTTCAACCGCATATTCGGTCACATCAGATGAGAATCCTGGTGTCAGTGTTTCCGTACCTCTGACAGTAGTTACGCTCAGGTCCGCCAGCGATGCATCTTTCGGCAGAACTTCACGGTTCACCGTCAGCGTGTATGTCTTCACTGTTGTTTGGTCTGGCGCAGTTACCTTAACAATAATGACATTGCTTCCTTCTTCAAGGTTTACAAAATTATTGATGATTTCATTACCATTATTCGTGATTGTGTACGCCGCATCCGGATGATTGGTCAGCGGGAATAAGGAGAGGGAGTTGATGCCGTTCTCTACATTGGCGGCATAATCCTCAACGCCCGGTTCAAAGCCCGGAGCATATTCCACACTGCTGTTCAGTTCCTTCAGCGATGCGTCCGTACTCGGATTTTTTGTCAAATTAACCGTGTATTTCTTGATACTGCCGTCTTCGGCTGTAACCCGGACTTCAATAACATTCAGTCCAGTCACCGGCGTCAGTAGCAGGGGATCCTCTACCTCCACGCCATTCAGCCAATAGCTGATACTGCTTACATCCGGATCTTCGGCCAATGCCGCAAGCTCCAGACTTGGAATGCTGTCCTCAATACTGGCGCTGTAGACCGTTGTATCGGGGTGGAACTCAGGCGTCAACGGCACAGGCCCGCCCTCCCCGGTCAGCGCCAGACTTTGCAGATTGGCATTACCCGAAGCCGCACGGATCACGGTCACTGTATACTCTTTTGTAGTGACCCCGTCGGGGGCAGTCGTAACAACTGTAACCAGATTTTCGCCAACCTTCAGCGGAACTGGAACCCCGCCTTTGCTCTCCAATCCGTTGACGGTATAAGTTGCAAGCGGATCGCTGGTTACTGCCGCAGCCGTTACTGCGGATACGTTATTTGCCACATGCTCCACATAAGTGGAGGTTGCAGGATCAAACCCGCCGGACAGCGGAGCGCCGTTCAGGGTTAAATCCTTCAGATCGGCGTTGGATGAAGCCTTGCGCACGATCGTAAGCGTGTAGTTCTTAATCGTTTTGCCGTCCTGCGCTCTGACCGTTACTGTAACCGTGTTGGTCCCCGTCTGCAGTTCAACTTGGGTTCCAAATTCATCGGCGGCTGGTATACCGTTCAGCAGCAGGGAGGCCGTCTTGTCTTCCATAGCTGGCGTAACCGAAATTTGCTTCACATCATTTTCGACGGTTACCGCATATTCCGTCTGATCCCGGTCAAACAGCGGGGCCAGCGAACCGGAGGATACGTCCAGACTGCTCAAATTCGCATTGGACGAAGCTTCACGGATCACGGTGACAAGCGTCGTTTTGGTCACGGCTCCGCTTTCGGAGGTGACCTTAAGGGTAACCGGATTGATTCCTACGCGCAGCGGTTTGGAATACAACGTGCCGTTTGGATGCGGCAGTCCGTCCACGCTGAGCTCGGAAGCCGGATCGATCAACCAAGGGGTCAGATTAAACGTCCCCATCCAGTTAGGAACAACGATGCTGTACGCCGTATGTTCATTGCTGAACATCGGGTTCAGCGCAGCATCCTGGACGTCAAGCGCTGCCAGGTCGGCCACATCGGACAAGGCCCGGACAATCGCAAGCCGGTATACTTTCTTGGTTATACCGTCTTGAGCGGTTACTTCGATGGTGTACATATTCGCACCGGGCGACAAATCGCCGGCTGCATACGGTACGCCGCTCGGATGGTCGGCACCGTTGATCCGGATTGTCGCTCCCGGAGCTGCGGCCGGAGTGAACGAAGCAGCGTTGACGTTATGGTCCACCGCCAGCGTGTAATCCAGTTTAGCCGGATCGAACGCAGGCAACGCCCCCGCCGGCTGTGTGGTCAGGCTCGTAAGACTCGCGTCAGACGAGGCTTTGCGAATAACGGTAATCCGGTAAGGCTTTACCGTTTTTCCGTCTTCGGATTTCACCTGAAGGGTGATTACATTTTTGCCAAACGCCAAATTCACGTCGCCGCCGGCTTCCGCTTCGCCAATCGAACCGATGCCCGTATTATTCAGCATCACGCTCAAAAAGGGGCTGGACTTGCGGACGTTCACGCGCACCTGGCTCACTTCGGGGCCGACTTCAGCCGTATAGCTCAGCTGGTGTTTGTGATAAGACGGAGACAGCGAAACCGGTTGTCCCTCTGCCGATAACGCAAGGCCTTCAGCTTCCGCCAAATCGGCATCGTTACCGGGATAGCGGATCAGCTCAACCCGGTATTCTTTGTATCCCGATCCGGCTTTGTCGGCTGCACGGATGATGACCGGTTTATATACACCGACAGCAAGTCCGCTGACCCTAAATGCCGGATAACTGCCGGAGACCGTAACTCCGGATCCCTGCTCTGTATAAGCTGTCACCAGGGTGTCATTCGGGAACATGGACGCCACATTCAGCGTAACGTCATTGTTCGGAAGCGCTCCAGTTTTATTCGGAACATGCACTTTGTAATGGGTCACCAGCCGGTTGAACACCGGATCCAGCACCCCGGCGGAAGGTTTAATGGACACCAAATCATTACCGCCTGGCTTCACATTAAATTCAAAATCGCTTGTTGTCTGCAGCTCCCCGTCGTCCAGCGTCACAGCGATACGCGCTGTTCCGATCCGGTCCTTCGCCGGCGTTATCGTTAACAGCCGTTCGTTACCGGTGCCCGTCATTTCAATGCTGGCATCGGGAACCAGGTTCTGATTGGAGGAGGAGTACGTAGCGGTAACGGGATCGCCATCCACTTCAACAATTTGAAATGCCTTGGTTGCCGGCACGTTTACCGTCGTAGTAACGCTATAGTTGAAGCCTTCGCTTGACTGGTATTTCCCAGGAGCTGGATCGTTGTATTGATATACCACACCATGCTTGGCCGCAGGCGTGGAATCTTTGATCTCTCCCCCGTCGTCCGGATTGTTCAGCTTATAGTTCGCAACCAAATTCGGCTCGCTTCCGGTCAGCCTCCGGTTCATGCTGCCTGCAATTTCCGCCTGCGTTCTGGCCTTGTTCCAGAACCGGAAATCCCGAAGGCCGCCCGTATAGTTGGCATCCATCGACCAGGTGCTTTCGCCGATATAGTTGATCGGCCTTGGCGCGCCGTCGTTAGAGGCGGCAGCATTGGCCATATTGCTTAAGTCCATAGGGCCGGATGCCTTAAGGACACCATCCCAATAGATGTAACCCATCCGCTTTTGATGATCGTACACAGCTGCGACATGCACCCATCGTTTGAGCGGCAGTTTCTCTGCCGTGGCTACATTGTATTCGTGAACTCTGTAACCTTGTTGCGGAATTCCAGAGAGGACCACATTGCCGCCGTTGCCCTGGAAACCAAAAAACACTACAAAATTATCCATACCATAAGAAGTATCGAAGAACCGCCCCCAAGTGGAGTAGCTTGTTGCATATACCTCGGTTTCCAGTGTGAAGGAATTCGCGTAAATGCCAAGATCGGGGATTGACGCATAATTTGAACCGTCAAAATCGAAATAATACGATCCGCCTACTTCGGTCAAATAAGGAGCGTCATTTACCGGCGTGACGGTAATTTGCGCCGTCTTAACCGTTTCGCCGAACTCGCCAAACTCCTCAGCAGGATAGTTCAAATGATATTCGGACCCGCTTGCTTCCGGATCTCCGGAAATCCACTCCCGGTAAGTGAAAGTAGCCGTGCCGTTCCAATCTGCATTGGGCACATAACGGATCGGTACATTACGGTTAAAAACATACATTGTACCCGGCTGCGGGGTTTCGATCGCATACCAGACAACGCCATTGAAATATTGCCATTGGCCGTGGGCATTATCTACTCCGGTAATCCCAATCCCGTTGTTGTAGATCGTCGAGGTCAGCTCTCCGGGAGAATCGAAGGTATCCTCGGCAATGGTGTTCAGCTCCGCATTTCCTGACGCTGCTTGAACCGCTGAAGGCGACGCGGGAAAGATGCCAAGCAATAAGGTAATAATGAGAAGGATGGTTAGTCCCCTGTTCGCAGTCCGTTTCTTCACAGATTCAACTCCATTTGTTCATGATGTTCCATACTAGGATGCGTGAGAACCGGCCTTGGTCTGCTAACCACCAAATGCGGAGCCTCTCAGGCACACATACGAATCGAAAATTGTCGGACATCCCTCCTACAGCCATGGATAAGTGAAGTTTGTTGCAGATAAAGATGAAAGGTACTACATATATCGGATTTCACTCGCTGTTCTTTAACATTTTTTGAGAAAAATTTTAGGGCTTAGTACCCACAATTCACGTCATTTGGGGGAATTTGTGAAAAAAGGATGGGACCGCACAGTTTGCTATGCGGTCCCATCCTCATTAATGAGCTGTTTATCCCTTTATTCCGCCCCGCCGTCCGGCACAGGCTCTCCAAAGTCAGGCATCCCGTCCGCTTTCCAGCCGAAGACCTGAGCGCGCGTGTGGCGGTTCGGGTCATACAGCGGATCACCCGTGATTTCCTTGTAATTCCGGGCATGATAGATCAGCACGTCCTCGCCGTATTCATTGACGGTAAAGCTGTTATGCCCCGGTCCATACTGCCCGGCCGCCTCGCTGGTGCAAAACACCGGCTCCGCGCTTTTGCTCCAGGATGCCGGATCCAGGAGATCCGAATCCGCATCCGCGCTCAGCAGACCCATGCAGTAATGATGGTCGGTCGCGCTGGCGGAGTATGCCAGCAGAACTTTACCGCCGCGGATCAGCACCGCCGGTCCTTCGTTGACAAGAAAACCTATCTTTTCCCAAGGATACTCCGGGGTGGAGATCATCACTTGCGGCCCCGTCAGCGTCCAGGGATTAAGCATGGCCGAGATGTACAGGTTGGAGTTTCCCGGGATCTCCGGATCCTTTTGTGCCCAGACATAATATAAGGTTCCCCGGTGCCGGAACACGGTCGCATCCAGCGCAAACGACTCCCAGGCCGTCTTCACCTGCCCTTTCTCCGTCCATTCCCCCTCCAGCGGATTCGCCGAGTCATTCTCCAGCACATACATCCGGTGATCGAACAGCCCATCATTTGTTTCCGTGGTGCGTGCAGCCGCAAAATAAATGTACCATTTGCCGTCAATCGCATGAATCTCCGGCGCCCAAATGTTGGCGCTGAGTTGGCCGGTCTCATGTTTTGTCCAGACAGTCACAGGGACGGCTTGGGCCAGCTCTTCAATCCGTTTGGCCCGGCGCAGTTCAATCCGGTCATACTCGGGCACGGAAGCAGTGAAATAATAGAATCCGTCCGTGTGCAGGTATACCCAAGGGTCCGCCCGCTGCTCCACTAGCGGATTGGAATATCGCTGTGTTGTAATCATGATTTACGTGCTCCTTTGTCGTTAGCTTGGTCAGTTTGTCTGCCGGGAGACTTACCCTTTAACTGCGCCGGCTGTCATGCCGTCGATAAAGTATTTTTGAAATGCCACAAATAAAATAAAGATTGGCAGAATGGAGAAAAACGAGCCCACAATAAGCAGGTCATAGTTATTGCCGTATGGCGTCAGCAGCGTCTTCAAACCGATCGGAAGCGTGAACTTCGAATCATCCCCGAGCACCATAAACGGCCAGAGGAAATTGTTCCAGCTGTTCATCCCGTTCAAAATCGCCATCGCTGCAAAAGAAGGTTTCATGATCGGCAAAATCAATCTGGCGTAAATGCCATACTCTGATGCTCCATCCACCCGGCCAGCCGCCATCAGCTCCTTCGGAATGCCGCTGAGATATTGGCGGAAGAAAAAGATGGTCGCCGCGTTGGCGATCCCCGGCAGAATGATTGCGGAGTAGCTGTTCATCATCCCGATGTTAAAAATCAGCGAATAAAGCGGCAGCAGCAAAATTTCAAACGGCACCATCATAATCAGCAGCACGCAGATGAACAGGAAGTTTTTGCCCCGGAATTCATAAGCGGCAAAGCCGTAAGCGACCGTTGCACTGATAAACAGCGTCAGCGCTACCTGCACGACCGTCAGCAGCAGGGAGTTGAAAAACCAGGTAAAGTAAGCATGGTCACCCGTAAACAAATAGTTGAAATTATCAAACGACATGACCGACAAATCGAATTTCAGATTGAGGCCATACCGGATGAGATCTTCCCCCGGCTTAAAGGAAGCCAGAGCGACCGCATAAAACGGAATCAGGATCAGCAGACACAAAATACTAAAAAAAACGAACAGAAGAATCCGAATCCCCGTTTCTTTCTTCATGCGGGGAGCCTCAGCGGAAGGTCGTATCCCGCGCGGGTCGGCAGCAAAGGCCGCAGCATCTTTTGTCATCACTGATCCCCCTTCTTGAACAGGCCGCTAAAGGCGAGCTGGGACAAATTGATAACCATCGTGACGAGCAGCAGCACGATGCCGACCGTTGCCGCGTAGCCCAGGTTGTTTTTTTCAATGCCCTGCCGGTACAGATAACCGACGATAGTGAGGCCGATATTTTTGGGCGAGTTGTTGCCGTTCCACAGCATCATGCTTTCGATAAACATGGACATGCCGGCATAAATACTGATCGTCAGCACATAAATCGTAATCGGTTTAAGCAGCGGCATGGTGATCCGGGTAAATTTCTGAACGGTCGACGCTCCGTCAATGGAAGCCGCTTCATAATATTCATCCGGAATGTTTTTCAGCCCCGACAGAAAATACAGCATATTGACTCCGGTCCATCTCCAGGTTGCCAGCGCCAGGAGCGCGATAAAACCGGTGGTCTGACCTTTCAGGAATTTCACCGGCTCAACGCCGAACAAACCCAGGATGCTATTAATCAGCGATCCATCCATCTCTCCGAACATCAGCCGGAACACGGTGCCTGCCACCACTACCGAGGTAAGCGCGGGAAAGAAAAAAGCAGATTTAAAAAACTCTCTTCCCCACATCAGCTTGCTGTTGATGAGCACCGCGAACAGCATCGGAAACGGAATCAATATCACCAAGGTCAAAATCATATAAATCGTGCTGTTCTTGACCGCTTTCAGGAATACGCCGTCGCCCAGCAGCTTGTCGTAATTATCGAAGCCGACGAACTGGGCGCTCTGGCCCAGCATCAGCTTCTGAAAGCTCATTTCGACCGAGCTGAGCAGCGGATAGACCCAAAAGATCAGGAAGACCAGAATAAACGGCAGCACGAAGATATAAGGAGCGACCTTCTGCGAGTACAGAAATCTTTTTATCATTCGACCTTACTCCTTCTTAACAGGAGCCGCTCCCTGCCTGCCGGGAGCGGCTTCTCCTTGTTTTAGTGGCGTCCCGTTATTTTAGCTCCTGCTCAATCTGTTCCTGCGCATCCTTCAGCGCTTCCTTGATATCCTTGCCGTCCTCAAAAATCTCGTTCAGCGTTACCGTACAAAGGACGTTGTTAATCGTAGGCGATGCGGACGTCGACTTAATCATCCGGATTTCATCTTTGATCTCGTGCAGCACGTCAAACGGGTTGTTTTTGAAATACTTCACAAATTGGTTATCCGGATTATGCGTAACTTCCTTCATGTCCCACACGTCCATATTCACCGGGTCAAATCCAAGCGTATTCCAGATTTCGACGTTTGCATCGAGCGATAGCTTGGCGAAAGCAAGGAATTCCTTGGCAAGCTGCACATCTTTGGCCGTCTTGGTTACGACCGTGCCGGTGCCGCCGCCGCCAACCGATCTGGGCATGCCTTTTTCAATGACAGGAATGGGAGCGATCGCGATTTTGCCGGACAGTTCCTTCATATAATTGGTGTATCTGGACATCTGCCAAAGCGGCATAAACGCGGTCGCATAGTTGCCGGCATTAAATTCGCCGTAAGCTTCTTCCGTATCCGGCTGTCCGCCGGCGATGGTGGCGATGACGTTGTTCTCCTGCAAATCCTTCAGAATGGACAGCCCTTTGGCCAGTGCTTCCGAATTCACAATCGGCTTGCCGCTGTCATCCGTAAAATCGGTTCCTTGCTGGGCGAGCATCATCGAGAGCTGCCAGGTTGCGCTGGTATCCGCGGTTCCCATATATTTGCCCGTCTTCTCGTACAGCTTGATGCCGGCCTGCTTGAAATCTTCCCAAGTCTCGATCTTCGTGTAATCGATGCCGGCTTGTTCCAGCAATTCGGTATTGTAGAAGGCGACCGATGCGCCGACATGGGTTGGCGCCGCATAATTCTGGCCGTCCTTACTGTAAATATCGATTCTCGACTTCACGAGCGTATCTCTAAAAGGGTCAATCACATCGTTAAGCGGCACAAGCTGCGGCTCGCCTGCAAGAAAATCCGGGAATTTACCAAGCTCGATATCCGCGATATCCGGAGCGCCCGTGCCGGTCTGGACTGCGATCGACAGCTTGTTGTGCATATCGTCATACGGCATGACGGTTACATTCAGCTTGATCTGCCGGTCCGGGTTTGCTTCGTTCCACTTCTTCAGCATTTTCTCAAAATGCTGGCCGTGCAGCTCTACAAAGGTCCAATAAGACAATTCAGTAGCGGAATCGCCCGCCCCTCCGTCCAGAACCGATGATTTCCCCTCTGCGGCTTTACCGCCCGATCCGCCGCAGCCTGCCAGCAGCATCAGCATCAGGGAGAATACCGTTACCATCGACAACCATTTTCTCTTCATCCGTTGACCCTCCTCATAATCATAAAATCATGTCCTGTTCCTGCCTTACCTGGTGCAAGCAACAATAAAAGGGTTCAGCTTTCAGCTTAAGCAGCTGCAAAGAGGCAAAGTGAGCGAAATCATTTCACATATGTATAAATGATTTGAATATATATTAAATGAATTCGCTTACAACCTTAAATTACCACACAACAAGGCATTTGTAAACTAATAAATCTAAATCTTTTTAAGTTTATTTAAAACAGATTGAGTTGGCTTGTATTTAAGGGAGGGGTAAATCGGTTAGCCCCGAGGGAGCAAGAGAAGAACGGGGCGCCCTATTGAATATACTCCAATAACCTGCGCCCCGTTTATTTTAAGCTTATCTAAAACACAATAAAACAATAACGGAAGGAATTATGCTTACACCCACTTTGCTCCTTCCGGAAAAGGGCAGTCGGCGTCCTGCAGCCGTGTTCTCACTTCCACAAAACAGCCGCAATAACGGCAGGTGACGCCAAACTGCAGGCCGGTGCAATCGCGGCAGGCTTCGATCCTCCGCCGGTACTGCTCTTCCGCCGCAAGCGGCCTGACACGTGTGGCAATCTCAATCAGCCGCTCCAGCTTCTCGGGGCTGACCCGCATTGCTTCATCGCATGACCCGCATCGCTTGCGGGGTTCGCTATGCGCGTTATCCATCTCTCTTCTCATCTCCCGCGGAAATAGATGAGAACCGGCCCGGACCTTACCCGGCCGGGTAGGCTCTGCTCTCTATTGTACCAGCGGGATCTCAAGCAGGGTTATGACGGAAATCGCCCGGGCGGCAGGGCCGCTGCCTTAGTCAGCCGGTTTGGGCCGGCTGTTCGGTACGGCTGCAGTCCCGCTATTTTTAGCTAGCGGTTCGCTGATTGGGCTGGTATCTCCTTAAGATTTGGCTTTACCCAGGCGGATAACATTCCATGAAGCCTTGGATAGACGGGCATATACATACCCGTCACGGACAACCGCATCCCCGCCGCTGTGCGGTTTGACCTGTTCATTCGATGCGGAATTAACCGCTTTAAGATCAGAGTGGGCCAGCACGATATGCTCTATTACAGTGTATCCCTCAAATCCGCGCACGTCGCATTCGAGCTCCAAGCCTTCTTCCAGATGCCGGTTCAGCGCAAAAACAGTCAGCTGCTCCTCCGCTTCGTTATAGACCACCGCGCTGTCCAGATAAGGAACATCCGTGTAATCCTGGGCGTCATACTTCGGCGAATCGATAATCGGTTTCAAGGAAACGCCTTGACCGTACAGCGACGCATGAAGATACGGATAAAAAATCGTCTGTCTCCAAGCGGAGCCCCCGGATTCAGTCATAATTGGGGCGATTACATTGACCAGCTGCGCCAGGCAGGCGATTTTCACCCGGTCGGCATGCTTCAGGAAGGTGATCAGCATACCGCCGACCAGCAGGGCGTCTTCAAAGTTATAAATATCCTCAAGCTGAGGGGGTCCTACCGTCCAGGGTTCGATCCGGGTATCGGCATCATTGGAGTGATACCATACGTTCCATTCATCGAAGCTGAGGTGCATCGTTTTATTGCTGCGTTTTTTGGCTTTTACATAATCACAGGTGGAGATGACTGTATGCAGAAAATGCTCCAGATCCATCGTCCGGGCTAAAAAGTTCGCGGAATCGTTGTCGCGGTTGCCGTAATACTGATGCAACGAGATATAGTCCGCTACGTCGTATGTATGCTCAAGGGTAACGGCCTCCCATTCGGGGAAAGTCGGCATGGTAGAGCTGGAGCTGCCGCAGGATACCAGCTCGATATCCGGGTCGACAAGGCGCATCGCTTTGCCTGTCTCATAAGCCAGTCTTCCGTACTCGGCAGGCGTCTTCTGGCCAATCTGCCAAGGCCCATCCATTTCGTTACCCAGACACCAGGTTTTGATCTTGTGCGGGGCGTCGTATCCATGCGCTTTGCGCAGGTCACTCCAGTAACTGCCGCCGGGATGATTGCAGTATTCCAGCAGATTGCGGGCGGCATCCACACCGCGGGTGCCAAGATTGACCGCCATCATGACTTCGGCGCCGACACTGTGCGCCCAGCGGGCAAACTCATTTGTGCCCACCTCATTGGGTTCCACTGTCCGCCAGGCCAGCTCCAGGCGTTTCGGCCGCTCTTCGACCGGACCCACCCCGTCCTCCCAATTGTAGCCTGATACGAAGTTGCCGCCGGGATACCGGATAATCGGCACCCGCAGCTCCCGGATCAAAGCCTGCACGTCCTTGCGGAAACCATTTGAGTCTGCCTGGGGATGCCCCGGTTCATAAATGCCGCCGTATACGGCGCGCCCCAAATGTTCAACAAAGGAACCGTAAATTCTGCGGTCCACTTCCGCTATCACAAAAGACTTGTCGATTACCAGTCTGGCCTTGCTGCTCGTCTGCATTCACTTCTCCTCCAATTCATGTAGAATGTAACGGAAGACACCTATGTAACGGAATACATAGCGGATTGTATCCGCTTACGTGTAAAATTAGCACAACTTCCTCTGTTTGTAAATAAATAAACCTAAACCTTTTTAATGATTTATAAAGATTTGATAGGGGTCCTCCCTTATCTTTTTGAAGGTAAGTCTTTTGGTACAGATGCCATTTTGCTTGGTTTATAATTAGATTTGCCGCTGAATCCCAGCTGCTTCGCTTTATTTTCCTGTTCGATTAGTTTATAATTATTTAAAACAATTATCCAATCACTTCCGGAAGAAGGTTAACGCATGATATATATTAAGGATTTGATGAGCGGAATTGATATTTTCAAGGCGCTCAGCTCCGAAATCCGGATTCAAATTCTGGAGATGCTTGCCAGCAACCAGGAATTGAACCTTAATGAAATCGCCAAAAAGCTGAATTTGAGCAATGGAGCCATCACCATGCATATCAAGAAACTCGAGGAGAGCGGACTGATTGAAATTCATACCACGGTGGGGAAACACGGCATCCAGAAGGTATGTTACTTGAACAAGGACAAATTGATGGTGGATTTGCGCAGAAAAGACGTGGATAATCTGTACGAGGTTGAGATTCAGGTTGGACATTACAGCGACTACCAGGCCCTTCCCACCTGCGGGCTGGCTACCAAAGACAGCATCATCGGCGATTTTGACGAACCCCGTTATTTCGCCGATCCGGCAAGAATCAACTCCGAAATCATTTGGCTGACCGAAGGATTTCTGGAATACCGGATTCCGAACTACCTGAAGGCTAACCAGTCCTTCCGCGAGGTCCAGTTCTCGCTTGAAATCGGTTCGGAAGCGCCGGGGTTCAATAACAACTACCCGTCCGACATCTATTTTTATATCAACGGGATTGAGATCGGCTACTGGACCAGCCCAGGAGATTTCGGGGATACCCGGGGGACATTCAACCCGGACTGGTGGCCGCCGCACTTGAACCAATACGGCATGCTGAAGCTGATCCGGATTAACCAGGAAGGCAGCTTTATTGACGGCTGCCGCATTTCGGACGTCACACTGGATGACATCAAGCTCGATTACCGCAGCGAGCTTACCTTCCGCATCGCTGTAGGGGAGCAGTCGGCGAACAAACGGGGAATGACGATCTTCGGGAAGCATTTCGGCAACTACAGCCAGCATCTGCTCGCCAGAGTGCTGTACGATGTGCATGAAGTCGAGGAAAAAGTGTGTCTTAAACCGGCACCTGCCAATGCTCAAGCGGGCGCAGAGGACTAAACCCGGATTGCCTGAAAGCCAGCGGGGAGTATGGTTTCTTGCCGCTGCCGTTAATCTGCCCGCTTGCCGAATGAGGCCTGCGCCGGAAGGAAGCCGCGGCCTGTAACTGGCAGACCATTGGCTGCGCAGCGAGATGATCTGTGTATCCGTCCCGTCTGCCCCCGGCTCCATCCGGGACAGGGGCATAATCAAGCACTCGGTAAGCCATACTAACTGCGTCTCCCAAACCACCGAGAAGGAGTGTTTCGAATGCGTGAAGGCCTGATCCCAACCGTACTTGGAACTGTCGTATCCGCCACAGGCGCGGCTTTTCTTGGAAGCAAGTATAAGCTCGCCGCCACAGGCGTGCTTGGCTTTGGTCTGGCCCACATTGTGCTTGGCGCCATCGACTTGATCGAGCACCGGTAAAGGAATGGAAGACCCGGGGAGCGTATTTGACAATCGCCCCCGGTTTGGCTGTCATGTCGGGCGTCTCTTTCGCCCTGCGATAAAAAAATGCAAAACCGCCCGCCGCTGGAGAACGGATTCCCCGTTCCTATGCGATGGGCGGTTTTTATTTTGACTGAACAGATCATGGTCTTCAGTGCAACATTCAGTACAGAGCATGTCTTATCCAAGCCAGTCCCTCTATCACCCCGCCGTTGTCCGGGGTTCGGGTTGATACTTATACCGGACTCGGATTTTCGGCGATCAAACCTCTGAGCTGCTCGGCCATTTCTGTACCATCCGTTGTATAGACGATATAATTTCTGCTGTCCGTGCGGATCGTCACGCGGTCAGTAGTCGCATAGGGCAATCCGAGACGAATAGACGGCTGCTCGCCGCCGCTGTAATGCTCCGAGAGCCTAATGTCCCGGATGTCGCGCAGCGGAATTTCCACCTTGGACAACAGCCAGCGGACAACCAGTTTGTCGTTCACGATTTTCATCCAAGCCATCGCCGTATTCCTCCATTTCTGCCGGAATACTAATTATTACCCGGAGCGATGCTATTTAACCGCGACATAAAACAGCCGCTCCGCATCTTCGCGGGCAGGGATCCATTCAAAATCCGCATAGATCTCCACCCTGCTGAATCCTGCGGACTGAAGCGCCTCGCGCGTCCACTCCGGATCGTAGGCCCGCTGTGTGTGCGTCTCTTCAAATCTGCGGTACAGATCGGGATGCCCGTCCTCCTGGACGAATATCGACAGATCGTGCTCAATGATCCGGCTGGCCGGGTCCAGTCCGCATGTCCAGATATAAGCGACCCCGTCCTCATCCCAGATGAACGGCTGCTCCTCGTCATACCGGAGAAATGTATTTGGATGATGAACATCAAACAGGAAGGTCCCGCCCGGCTTAAGCCCTTCGTAAGTCCGGGCCAGGACGGCCTGAATCTGCTCTTCTTCAAGCAAATAGTTCAGGCAGTCGCAAAACGATATAACCGAATCCGCGGGTTCCGGCAGCTCCCACCGCGTCATATCCTGCTGAAGCCAGCGTATTCCGCCCTCACGCGTCAGCCGCCGGACAGGCGGAAGATCATCCAGCTTGCGCTGCGCCACCGCCAGCATATCGGAGGATAAATCGATACCGGTCAGCCGGTAGCCGGCCGAAGCCAGCGGTATCGTAATATTGCCTGTACCGCAGCCGAGCTCCACCACATTACGGGGCCGGCCATAGTGCTTCCAGGCTTCCTCCGCGAACTCCACCCACCTGGGGTAAGGCATGTCCGCCATCAATTGATCATATACATAGGCAAATTTGCCGTAGGAAGACAACCGCTACACCGCTTTCCTGTTCAAAACTTGTCGCCGTTATTTCCCGGCTTCCTGCTGCCCCGCTTCGTCCGTGGAGGTTTCCCCGTCCTTTTCCCCGTCCCGAACCAGATAAGTCCAGTTCTCTTTTTGGGTGATCCGCCCTTCTTTCATCAGCTTGCCCAGCGCCCGCTTGAAGGCGGACTTGCTGATGCCGAACCGCTGCTTGATAATCTCCGGCGGCGTCGCGTCGCTGTATGGCATCCCTCCGCCTGGCCGTTCGTTCAGGAAGGCCAAAATCCGGGCGGAATCCTCATCCCGTCCGATTTCCTTGCGCGGAGCCATGGACAGGTTGACCCGGCCGTCCTCCCGGATATGGGCCACCCGGACCTGCAGTTCTTCCCCGAGGCGGAGAAGCCGCGTACGTTCTGAGGAATGGATCATCCCGATTACACCGAATCCAAGAACGCCGCCGTCCACCAGCACAAACGTCCCCATCTGAAGCGGCTTGTACACGCGCGCGGTCAGCCACTGGCCTTTCCACGACTCCGGCGCCGGGAAAGTGTGCGGAGCCAGCTCCTGCTCTCCGGCGAGCTTCGCCCGCAGGCGGCCCTGCTTGTCATGCTCCATGACAACAAAAACATAATCGCCGACAACCGGACGCAGCTCTTTCAGCTCCGGCAGCTCGCGCATCGGCAGCAGCAGCTGGCGGCCCAGGCCCATCTCCAGAAAAGCGCCGAGACGCGGATGTAAATCCGCTACTTCAAGCAGGGCCATTTCGCCCAGCGTTAAGTAAGGCTTTTTCATTGTGGCGGCCAAGCGGTCTTCCGTGTCGAAAAAAAGAAATACTTCCACGCTCTCCCCCGGCTTGATCTCCCGGGTTAGCTCCGTATAATGCAGCAGCACATCCTGGTCTCCCGCGCTGAGAAAATACCCGTACGGTGAAACTTCCCGCGCCACTTCCAACGTTACCGTCGTTCCCGCAATCAGGCTCATACGGTGTTCACAACTTTGGCGTCGGACCACAGACGCTCGATGTTATAATATTCGCGCTCATCGCGGTGGAAAATATGCACCACCACATCGCCAAGATCCATCAGCACCCAACGCGCCGAATCCATGCCTTCGATGCCGCGGATGGTCTGGCCGGCCTCCTGCGTAACCTTTCGCACCTCGGTTGCAATCGCTTGAACCTGGGTGTCCGAATTACCGTGGCAGATCACAAAATAATCACTGATCAGCGATACGCCGCGCAAATCGAGGGCTACCACGTTCATCGCTTTTTTATCCTCAACGGCGTTTAATACCCGCTGAAGCAGTTGTTCCGAATTTAATGTCATTTGGTTTCCTCCAATTGTCTGACTAAGTCATTACGGGCCAGTACGGTGAGCGGGAAAACAATTTTCCCTTTCTCCAGCAGCAGGCTGATGGTGGAATCGAATCCGGCAACCAGCCCTTCCTCGAGACTTTGCTTAGCCTTTTTACGGATTTGTTCTACACCGGGAAAATCACGGCCGGGCTCGATATAATCGGCCAGGCAGACGATTTTGTCCAGGAGCGTCATTCGCTCGCGGCCCGAAGTATGGTAACGGATGGCATCCAGCACTTCCTGGTCTTCAATGCCGTAGTCCCGCCGGGCGACAAACGCGCCAACCTCGGCATGCCACAGCTGCTTGTCATACGTCAGCAGTTCCTTGGACAGGTCCTGCCCTTCTTCAATAATCTCCCGCATTTGTTCTACGGGCCAGTATTTGGCCACATCATGCAGGATGGCCGCCAGCTCCGCACGTTCGGGGTCGCCCCCGTACCGTTTGGCCAGCTTGACGGATGTCTCCATCACCCCAAGCGTATGCTTCCAGCGCTTCTCGGGCATCTGTCCCGAGACGGATTCAATCAGCTGTTCGCGGCTGTACGCCATATAATCCACCCCTTTGAATAAAATGGAACACGCCGTCCGGCACAAGATATCGGATCGACCGGCCTTCCGCCAGCCGTTCCCTCAGCTTGGTGGACGACACATCGATTAACGGCATGTCGGCCAGCCGGACCTTGTCCCGGATATAGCCGGGCAGCGCATCAGGATCCAGGAGCGTGCCAGGGCGGGCGACTCCGATAAAGGACAGCCGCGCGGCCAGCTCTTCAATCCGCTTCCATTTTGGGAGATACTGCACCATGTCGGCACCGATGATAAAATAAAACTCCGCCGCCGGGTAGTCCCGCTGCAGTTCAGTCACCGTGTCGATTGTATACGAAACGCCGCCGCGCCGGATTTCCCGGTCTTCTACCCGGAATGCGGGATGTCCCTCCACCGCCGCTTTGACCATCGCCAGCCGGTCTTCAGCGGAAATACCCGCCCGCGCTTTATGCGGCGGAATATGCGATGGAAGAAACCACACCTCTTCCAGCGAATACGTCTCCCGCGCCGTCTCGGCGGCCAGCAGATGGGCGATATGCGGCGGGTCGAACGCGCCGCCCATAATCCCGATTTTCAAGAGGAACGCCTCCTCCCCTGCCTGCTCCTGTTAAGGAAGCTCGATCTGTTTGTTGTCTCTGGACTCCTTGTACAAAACGATCGTTTTGCCAATCACCTGTACGAGCTCCGAGCCCGATTGTTCCGCCAGCGTCTGTCCGACTTCACGGGGATCTTCCATGCTGTTGTTCAGCACGTTGACCTTGATCAGCTCCCGCTTCTCGATTGCTTCTTCGATGTGCCGGATCAGATGGTCGTTGACGCCGCCTTTGCCGATCTGGAACACCGGATCTAGATGATGCGCCAGCGAGCGCAGATGACGTTTTTGTTTGCCTGTCAGCATAATTTACGAACTCCTTAATTTTACATATATTATAGCCTATCGTCCCGCTGAAGAAACAGCGGGTTATCTTATTAAAAAGCGTGCCGGCTTCGCCGGATGATGGACACTAACACCAGGCGGCGCTCCACCGCCCCTGCGGCGCATATGGACTTCCGGTCGCTGTTGTTTTCAGATTTCTTTGAATTAGGGCCGGGTTGCGGAAGAAATCCGAAAACAAAGGCGATCGCTGCCGCTCCTACAGTTCCATATGGCCTCCGGTTCGGCTCCGCTGCTCTGGTGGGAATGCTGAACCTTCGCAGCGGGCGAGAGCGTAAGACGAAAGCGCAGCAGCCGTTTGCCTGTGGCCGCCCGCCTGCTGCAAATCATGTCAGCGCTTCGGGGCGGAAAGGCATCGGCTCTGGACGGTTGTTCTTCCGTCACATGTCAATGTCAAACACATGTCAATGCCAAACGCTCAACCTCAGGTTCGGCTCCGCTGCTCTGGCGGGAATGCTGAACCTTCGCAGCGGGCGAAAGCGTAAGAGGAAAGCGCAGCAGCCGTTTGCCTGTGGCCGCCCGCCTGCTGCAAGTCAGGTCAGCGCTTCGGGGCGGAAAGGCATCGGCACTGGACGGTTGTTCTTCCGTCACATGTCAATGTCAAACACATGTCAATGCCAAACGCTCAACCTTAGGTTCGGCTCCGCTGCTCTGGCGGGAATGCTGAACCTTCGCAGCGGGCGAGAGCGTAAGACGAAAGCCAGCAGCGGCGTGTCCGTGACGATCCGCCTGCCAGCCGCATGTCGGGTCAACGCTTCAGGACGGAAAAACACCGTCCTACCCGCCCATACACTCCAACATCGCCTGGCGCATGGCGTCTACGGGAGCGGGACGGCCGGTCCAATACTCAAGCGCATAAGCGCCCTGGTAGACGAACATTCCGAGCCCGCCATGCGCCCTGCAGCCCCGCTCTCGCGCCTCGCGGAGGAGGCGGGTCTCCAGCGGATTGTAGATCAAATCGCTGACGACCATCCCGGGCGCAAGCAGGTCCGCCGGAAACGGCGTACCGTCCACTTTTGGATGCATGCCGATGGAGGTTGTGTTGATGACCAAGTCGATCCCTTCTATAAACGAAGGGGCCTCCTCCAGTCCAATTCCCCGAATCGGGCCGAGCGCACTCCACTCTTCCGCCAGCTGGACCGCCTTGTCCGGCGTCCGGTTGGCGACGATCAGCTCGGCGGGGCGCTCCTTCAGCAGACTGTGGATGATTCCCCGGGCTGCACCGCCAGCCCCCAGCACAAGAATGCGGGTATCCTGCAGCTCAGGCGCGGCTTCCGCTTTTAGCGAACGGACATAACCGATTCCGTCGGTGTTGTAGCCCGTCAGCCGCCCCCCGTCATTAACGATCGTGTTGACGGCTCCAATGGATGCGGCACTCTCGTCCAGCTGGTCCAAAAACTCCATGACCGCCACCTTATGCGGTATCGTCACATTCACGCCGCGAAAACCAAGCGTCCGGATCGCAGATATCGCGTCGCCCAGACGTTCGGGGGCAATATGCAGCGGCACATATGCCCCGGTGATACCGAGCGCCTGCAGCGCCGCTCCATGCATTTGCGGCGATTTGGAGTGGGCGATCGGATCTCCCATTACACCCAGCAGCAGTCCGCCGCTGGAATGGACAAATTGCTCCTCTGCTTTCATCCGTGCTCCTCCCCCTTGGCTCATATCAAGGATGGCCGGGTCAGCACTTTGACGCCTTTAGGAACATGCACCGCAACCACTGCGCCCTGCGTTCCGTTCATCTTGATCCAGCCGAGGCCGGAGATAAACAAATCGCTGTGGCTGCCCGGCTGGATGCGGAATTCGTGACGCTGCCAGGCCGGCAGCTTGGCGGCGTCTTCGGCCGTCGGCGGCGACAGCAGTCCGCCCAGGTGATCCCGGTACAGCTCGTCCGCCCGCTCCAGCTTTGTCCGGTGAATTTTTAGCACCCCGCTGATAAAGCAGGTGAAGGACTGATGTTCACCTTTAATAAAATCAAAGCGGCCCAATCCCCCGAAGAACAAGCTTTGGCCTTCGTTTAACTGGTATACCGCCGGCTTCAGCGGCTGGGCAGGCATGACGGCATCCAGGTCCCGGCGTTCAACGAGCTCGCTGTAGCGCCAAGGGTATACGATACCAGGCGTGTCGATAATATGATGCCCGTCGTCCAGCGGGATATGAACCATATCAAGCGTTGTTCCGGGATAACGCGACGTTGTCAGCTCCTGCTCCAGATCGCTGTGGTCGGAGATCAGGCGGTTGATCAGCGTTGATTTGCCTACATTTGTCGCGCCAACTACGTAGACATCGCGCCGGCCCCGGAGAGTGCCGACCGTATCAAGCAGCCGGTCGAAGCCCTGGTTGCGTTTGGCGCTGCACAGCACCACTTCCGCGGTCTTCAGTCCGTGTTCTTTGCAGCGCTGCTGCACCCAGTTCCGCACCTTGTTCCAGTTCGTCACTTTGGGAAGCAGGTCGCATTTATTGACGGCCAGCACGACAGGGTTATTGCCGACAAACCGCTGCAGCCCCGAAATCAAGCTGCCTTCAAAATCGAACAGGTCCACGATGTGAATAACCAGCGCATCCTGCTCGCCGATCCGGCTGAGCAGCCGCAAAAATTCGTCCTGGTCGACGGACACCGAAGAAGCTTCATTATAGTTTTTAATCCGGAAACAGCGCTGACAAATAACCGGCTCACGCTCCAGCGCAGCCGGAGGGATATAACCCGGCCGTCCGCTGTCCTCGGTCTGCAGTTTGATGCCACAGCCGCCGCAGCGGCCGGAATGTTCCGTATGTTCCAATGATTGATTCATTTGCTGGGATCCTCCTCATGCCACAAGCCTTGTTTGCGCAGCCGGGTAAGCGCGATGCGTTCCAGCCGCCGGTTTATCCGGGTTCCGAAGCCTTCGTCCTTGATTGAAATCGGCAGCACAAGCACGGTATAGAGTCCCAGCCGGTTGCCTCCATATACGTCGGTCAGCATCTGGTCGCCGACAACCACCGTCTGCTCCGGCGTCAGCTCCATCAGCTTCATCGCCCTGCGAAACGGCGCATTGCTCGGCTTCCGGGCCTGATGCACGAACTGAATATTCAGCGGGGTGGCAAAACGCGAAACACGGTCCATATTGTTATTGGAAACGATGACCAATTTAAAGCCGATTTCTTTTACCTTTTCGAACCAGAGCAGCAGCTCCGGCGTTGCCAAAGGCGCTTTTGCCCCGACCAGCGTATTGTCCAGGTCTGTAATAATCCCCCTGTAGCCTTGACGGTACAACTCCTCCAGAGAGAGGTCAAACACAGTATTTACACGCAGTTTGGGAACTAGCATTTCAAACAATCGATTCACCTCGTTTAAGTTCCGAAAAAAATATCATAATCTTTTTTCCCCAAAAAGGAAACAGTCGAAAAGGGAAATGCTCCATCCTCGCTGAACGGCTGTCGGCCTGGACTGGAATGGAATGTCCTAAGGGGCCGGCAGTCCAGCCGGGAACCGGCCTAAGGCTGGCAGTCTGGCCGGCACGGCCAAAAGGAACCCGTCCGAACGGGAACAGCCACAAAGGGCCGATCATCCGGCCGAAGCAGCCGTAAGGGGCCATCAGTCCGAACGGAACAGCCTAAGGGGCCGACCGTCCGGCCGAAACAGCCAGAAGGAGCCAACAGTCCGAACAGAAACGGCCTGGGACCGGCAGTCAGCCGGCCGGCCGCCGAAGCGGCCATAAGGACCGACTGCCCAACCGGGAACGGCCAAAGGAGCCGGCGGTCCGGCCGGCTCCTTTTAGCGGGTACCCTTTAGCGATTTGCGCAGCTGCAGCGCGTGGTCGTACACCTTGCGCCAATCGCCGTCCTGAACCGCTTCGGGGCTGTAGCTTGCTTTTTCGAACAAGCTCAGCAGCGGCGACAGCGCTCCGGTGGCTTCAGGCCGTTCGCGGCTCCAGCGGAATACCGACTCCCGGAGCGTCTCATGCCCTTCCTTCGGCATTCCCTTTCGCCGCATATACTTCAGCCAGCGCTCGGTCTCAAAAATCACTTTCTGGGCCGGTGACGGCGTCTCGCCGATCCGCAGGCGCAGCAGCAGATAACGCAGCTTCAGCCGGTAACGCCAGAGCTGATATCCCGACCATCCGAGCAGCACGGCCGCCGCCGCGGCAACCACCCAAACGCCAATTGGCGATTGATCCTCCACCGGAGCCGCAGGTTCGGCCTCCGGTTTTGGAGCAGGCTCTTCTTCATCTTCCGGCGTATCGGTTACCGGCTCACTTGTATCGGTTTCCGTCAGCAGCGGCATGTCGAAGCCCGGAGTCGCCTCCACCGGAATCCAGCCGTATTCGCCAAAATACACCTCCGCCCAGGAATGGGCGTCCGCATTGGTTACTGTATAGCTGTTGTTGCTGACACCGTTTCGGATCATCAGATTGTCCGGAACTTCCGCCTGATTGCCCGGCGCATACCCCTTCACCCAACGGGCCGGTATATCAAGCGAACGGGCCATGGTTACCATTGCGGTCGAATAGTAGTCGCAATACCCTTCCATCACTTCAAACAAAAAGCTTTCTACAAAATCAGGGCTAGACCGTTTGGATAAATCCGGTTCGTTCGTGTAACTATAGGTCTGCTGTAAATATTGTTGCAGCAGGGCCGTTTTTTCATACGGCGTGTCTGCGGATGCCGTAATTTCTTCAGCCAGATCTTTGACCCGCTGCGGGAAATCCGAAGGAAGCTGGAGGTAGATGTCATCCACTTCGCCTGCCCCGTACAACTGCTCATACGTCCGGGTGCGAATCTCATCGACCGGGATAATGGGAACCTCTGACGTAACCGTGTATGTCTTCGGATATCCTCCCCCGTCGTCGTCGGGATTCCACAACATCTCCGCCTGCCGGCTTCGCCAGTACAGGCCTTCCCCTTCCTTCTCCCCGTCAATTGAATCGACGGAGGTCATCGCATAGGCTCCGAACAAAACGGGATAATCGTTATTGTTCAGCATCGTAACGGTCTGCTGCAGCTTCTGGGTCTCCAGTCTGGAGCTTTCGCCATTCTCCAGGCTATCGCCTACCTGGGTTTCCGTCAGGCTTCCCCGCCGGTTCCGGTTGTTGTCCAGCCATCCTGTCCCCGAATACAGCGTCCGGGTCTCGCCGCGCCAGTAGGTGCGCAGGTCGGAGGTAACGGACATGACCGGGGAGTAATCGAAGGTAAACCCGCCGCCCAGACGGTTATCCTGACGGCTGTACCCCGAAGAAGTCCGCTTCACTTCAGAGCTGGATCCTCCGCTGCCGCTGCTTGTTCCCGTACCGCCGGAGCCGATAAAGCTGACTCCTTCTCCTCTCCACTCGCGCCATGCGGTGTAGGGATCGGTCAAGGTTGGCCGGACTTCGGGCATGCTCACACCTGTCATGATGATCAAGGAAAAAATAATCGCGATATTAAGCGCAACCTTAAACGGATAGTTCCGCAAATACTTCCATCCTTGAGGATAACGCTTCTGGAAATTCCGGAGATGGTCGGTCACCAGCCAGCACATCCCCGCGAACACCGACCAGGCGACTTCCTGCCACAATTCGGACGACGTAAACGAATCCAGGATCGCAAAACCAACGATGTTCAGGCCGATAAAGACCAAAATCCGCCGTTTGGAGCGGACCCACCAGGCGGCGGCCAGCAGGCAAAGCCAAGCGCCAAGCGCAAACCAGATATAAGGAATCGAATGTGCGGCCAAAGTTTCGAGATTTTCCTGCCAAGTCAAATAAGGATTAGAGAGATAGAGGCCGTAATGAACCAGAATCCGGTACAGCAAAAATAGAATCAGCAGTCCCTCGGCGGCCAGCCGCACCAGCAGGCGGACGGGGAAGATAATTTCAAAAATAACGACAGCCGTCAATACGATCAGTACGGAAGCGGTTGTCTGCCGCAGCCATAACGGTTCCGTATAAGAAAGCCACTGCAGCGCGATGATCCACAACCATACCAGACTCAGCGAACGGTGCCATGACGATTTGAGCGCGGTCAGCCATCCATTCATCTTACGCCCTCCCCTCCAAGCGCTGCTGGAAGCTCCGACAGTGCGCCTACGCTGTAGCCGGACGCGCCGCGGGATTTCAGCATGTTCTCCCATTCTTCCCTGCGGCGGAATCCGGCCGGGCTCATGATGTGAACGTGGCATGGAGTAAGTCCCCGGTTCTCCGCCCAGCGCAGCACCTCAAACGCAGGCCCGCCGGCTTGAGGACTGACCAGTACCATATAGGAGCCTTTGGGAAACAGGCTCTGTCCGCGTTCGAGACGGGTAACCATCGATCCCCGGCCATCCGCTTCGACATCGACCAGGTATTGGATCATCATCTGGCGCTCCGATCCATTTTCGGAAGGGACGAATACCTTGACGTTGCGGTCAAGTACGCAGAGGCCGATTTCAATCCGGTCCCGGACGCCAAAGCCGAGCAGCGACGCCGCAGCCGAAACCGCAAGCTCGAACTGTTGGGTAGTCGAATACGCGGTGGCGGTGCAGTCCAGCACAATCATCGTTTTGGGGATAGACTCGTGTTCGAACTCCTTCGATTTCCAGGTGCCCGTCTTGGCGGTGGCATTCCAGTGAATTCGCGTCATCCGGTCGCCGTATACATAATCGCGGACACCGTTGATCTGCGTCGTTTCTCTGCGGGAATGGGCCAGCGAGGTCTGATGCCCGGCCAACCTGGAATTGCGTTCGTAAAGCGTCCATCTCGGAATGTAGACGACACGGGGAAGGACCCGGAACTTGCCTTCGGCCTCAAACGAGCCTTTATGCTCCACCAGGCCAAAAATATCCTCGCTGACGATCTCGGTATTGGAGAAGGTATAGGTCCCTCTTTCAAGCGAAGGCGTCTGGAAGCGAAGCTCCCCGGTCCCCCTCAGATTCGGAACGAAACTCTCCTCGAAAACCCAGGATTCACCGTTATGACGCTTCAGCATTTCCCGGACAATAATGTAGGGCAGCGGTAAAAATCCGGGAATCGAGATGTTCAGCTTCACCCGGAGATGGCCTCCGGCGTGCAGCAGATCGGTCTTGCCGCCGTGATCGCCATACAGTTTCCGTGATCCCTTGGCGCGGCGGATGCCGCCGAAGCCGCCGAAGATTAAATAAAGCGTCAGCAGACTGACCATACTAAACAGCATAAAAGAGGTTTTGCCGCCCTGGAACAGCACATACAGCAGCGTGACCGCCCATACCGCGAGGATGCCGGCCAGCTTGCCCGGCTGGATTACGCTTGAGGCCGCATTGTAAAGCCGTCTCATCTTGCCGGCCTCATCGTCACCGGCACTTTGATCTGCCGGAGCAGCTCCTGCAGCAGCGACTCGACGCTGACGTTATCCAGCCGCGATTCGGGACGCAGCAAAATCCGGTGGCCCAGCGTGTACGGAGTCAAAATCTTCACATCATCCGGCAGGACATAATCTCTTCCCTGCAGAAAAGCATAAGCTTTGGTTGCCATCATAAAAGACAGCGACGCGCGTGGACTCGCGCCCAGCAGCACAAGCGGATGCTCCCGCGTCATGCGGACAATTTCGATCAGATAGTCGAGCACGGGGTCGCTGATATAGACTTCGCGGATTTCCTTCTGGATGGCTGCAATCGTATCCATGCCGGTTACCGGCGTCAGCTTGTCCACCGGCTGGCCGAGCTGGTGGGTCATAAGCAGATTTTTTTCCGTAGGTGCATCGGGATAGCCAAGGCTCATACGCAGCATAAACCGGTCAAGCTGGGCTTCGGGAAGCGTATAGGTTCCCTCGAAGTCGATCGGGTTCTGCGTCGCGCACAGCATAAACGGATGGGGAAGCTCATACGTCTCTCCGTCAACCGTCACATTCCGCTCCTCCATGACCTCAAGCAGCGCGGACTGCGTCTTGGTGGTGGCGCGGTTGATCTCATCCGCCAGCAAAATATTTGTCATCACAGGGCCGGGGCGGAAGTGGAACATTTCATCCCGGGGATGGTAAACCGAAACGCCGGTAATATCGCTCGGCAGAATGTCGGGGTTGCACTGGATCCGGCGGTATTCGCCGGACATGGAGCGCGCTAGGGCGCGGATCAGCTGGGTTTTGCCGGTTCCCGGCACATCCTCGATTAGGACATGCCCGCCCGCCAGAAGCGCTGTGAGCAGCAGCTCGATTTCAAAGTTTTTCCCCAGAATACAGGATTCCAGATTCGTTCGGATCGCAGCAATGAGTTGCATCGATTCCTGGTGTACGGGCATATATGGCAAACCTCCTGTTTAGGTATCATAAGCTTGTATACTTATAATTACCATTCTACATGATTCAGGGACCCAAAGTACATTGGACACGGCTCCGAAAATCAAAAAACGCGCACATACATACGTATTTTCCGAAGTGTGTTCGGCAAGTTCCGGTCTTGTAACCGGCGGAAATTTTTAATTTAATTGAATGCATTCCTGCTGGCGGCTGGCGGATGGGGCGGAGGAGGCGACGGCTTTTTTGGCATGCGGTTGCGCTCGTTTGCGCGTGTTTGCGCGTGTTTGCGCGTGTTTGACGCGTGTTTGCGCGCGTTTTGGCTCTCGTTAATGGGAGTTGGCGGATGCGGCGGCCTTTTTGACGCGCATTTGCGCGGTTTTGGCTCTCGTTAATGGGACTGCGTGAATTTTGAATCCGGGTGCTTTGGATTCCGAGTGTTTTTGAACCGGGGTGCTTTGAAGTCCGAGTGTTTTTGAACCCGGGCGTTAGGGTGTGTACGCAAACTGTAAATTAAGGAAATACTCTGCGAATCCATGAGTCTGAGTGAGGAAACTGAATCATTTCGATAGAGCTGAATCATTTCGACAGAGCTGAATCATGTCTTCCCCCTAGTAGATTGCAGTACAATCACATTGCGCAATCTATTCATCCGTATGAATGGGAAGAATGCCAAGCCGGGACGGGTATGGGTGTGGCGAGGTCCACCTGTTTATTGTCAGATCGATCTCCATTATACATAACACTTTAGAACGAATCCTCTCCTGTGACACATCCGCAGCGGATTACCACAGAACGCGATACGGAGGTCTTTCCGGACCCAGCGGCCGTTATTTCTGAAATTTTTGGGCTTTGGTATGCCTTGGCGGACTCCAGTTCCGTTATTCGTGCCAAAAACATA
>NZ_JBHOFD010000022.1:0-131024 GCF_046543445.1 Paenibacillus nanchangensis | reverse complement strand
TTTTCGCAGGCCGAGATCGGCAGATACGCCTTGAGATCACTGGGCAAACCGGAGATCCGATGCTGGAGTTGACTTTGAATCAGGTTGGAGCATTTTTCCCAACCTGATTCGTAATTTCGTTCAGCCGTTCTATGAGTTGTGCCAAGGCAACTGCCCGGTCTAGCGTGCTAACTTCATCACACCGTAAATCCCGCCGAATGTGCGTTCGCCGCAATGAAGCACTGTTTTTCTATTTTTTCAAGACGATTGCTTTATTGTGGTTAAATCGGCGCCAGGACTGGAGCTTAGCTGATTTCCGCTCTGCGAAAGTTGAGTAATAAAGATATTGCCAATAAAAAAACGCCCCGTAGATGGGAAGGGAGAGGTTCCTCGTACGGTCCGGCTACTTTTTTGGCGGAATCATCGGATTGCAACATTCATAGGGAGATGATCCAGCAGAGGAGTCTCAAGCGCATAAAAGACAATCACTCCGATTGCTGCATCACCGGGTAGCGTCAAGACATGTGTGTAAGGCAGTAGAGATATCCAATGTAACGGTAGATCATGTTCTGACAGAGTGCTCGGTGGGGGACAAACCCAGGTGCGCGGTATAATCCCGTAAAAATTTGCAGGCCGCGTCCGCATCATCGGTTTAGGCACGGCCGCCGCAGGACTCACGCACAACCAGCACGGGTTCGACGACGAAAGAGGCACCTTCCGACTGGTTGTTGATGATGTCGTACAGCATATGGGCGGCCAACAGTCCGAGCCGTTCTTTATTTTGACGTACGGTTGTCAGGGTTGGATTCGTATATTTGCTGGCGTCAATATCATCGCAGCCAACGATGGCCACATCTTCCGGCACACTAAGGCCTTCTTCCCGGAGTGCGCGGATCGCTCCCAAAGCCAGCAGGTCTGAAGCGGCGAACACGGCGCGGGGGAGCGGACCGCTGCGGATCATCGCACGCATCGCCTCATAGCCGCTGGATTCAAAAAAATCCTCCCCATGTACGAACCAGCGTTCATGAACCTGCAGGCCGAAGCCTTCAATCGCTTTGATGTATCCGGCTTTTCGCAGGTTGGAGATTTCGGCGTCCGGCGCGCTGCCGATGAAACCAAGCTCCCGGTACCCGAGCAGGTACAGATGCTCCACCACTCTGGCAGCAATCTGAAAGTTATCCGACATCACATACCCTGACCGTTTGCCGTTCAGTTCCAGATCGACGCCGATACAAGGGATGGCGCTCCGGTCGAGCTCGCGGATGGCAGACTCCATGCGTTCTCCGTTAATAATGACGCAGCCCTCCACCTGGAAATGCTGACAGCGGGCGAAATAATCGCCGGCGTTCATAAATTTCTCATTAGAAAAAAAGATAAGGTCGTAGCCGAGCAGCCCGATCTGTTTTTTGAAGGAGTTCAGCACCTCAACAAAAAATGGATGCATGAAATCGACATTCTGCTCGCCGGCGAAGATGACACCGATCAGGCCGGATTTGCCGGCCGGCTGTATTTTGGCGGAGTTTGATGGAGTGTAGCCGGTCTGCTCAATGATCTCCAGCACGCGTTGACGCGTTTTTTCCGAGACGTCGGTATAGTTATTCAGGATTTTGGACACGGTCGACACGGAAACGCCGGCCATTTCTGCAATCGTCTTGATATTCAGCTGCAAGGGAAAGCCACCTTCCGGCTTTGTTTTGATACCAGTGTATCCGGGGAAATACGGGCAAGTCAATGAATCTCGGGGTGAAAGTCTGCCGCGGTAAATATCGGGAGATAAACAAATTTTACGAAACTCCTTTACGAAAATGAAGCCTTCAGTAACAATAGCACTATCGAAACCGATTTCGATAGCGAGGGATCGTCCCATGAAAAATCGAAACCGGTTGCGTGCGGCGGAACTTCAGCCGTAAATGACCATTTTACGGGGAGGAAACGGAATTGAAAGGAAGGAAAACCTTAGTCTCCGGCCTGCTGTCCATGGCGCTGGCGGTCTCCATTGTGACGCCTGCCGGAGCAGCGGCAGCCAGCACGAAAACGGCACAAGAAGGAGTAAATTTGAAAGCGTTTACGGATGTCGGTGAACAGCATTGGGCCGCACAAGCGCTTAAAGAGTGGAACGCGAATGGAGTTGTAACCGGTTACGCAGATGGCAGCTTCCGCCCGCAGGCGCAGATTACCCGGGCCGAATTTGCAGTGATCATCAACCGGCTGTTTGGATACCGGGGCCGGACGGAGACGCTGCCTCAGGATGTGCAGGCAAACGCCTGGTACCGGGACGATATCGCCGCTGCGATCGCTGCCGGTTACCTTGGACTGGATTCCGATGGACGCCTGGAGCCTTCACGGCCGATGACGCGCGGCGAAGTTGCGCTTGCTTTGTCCAAGGCGCTGAAGCTGGACGGGGAAGCGGGAACCGGGCCGGCATTTGGCGATTTAGGCGCAGTGAACGGGCCGGAGGCCAAAGCGATTGGCGTGCTGGCGGCCAAAGGTTACCTCCGCGGTTACCCGGATGGAACAATCCGGCCGGAAGCGCCGGTTACGCGGGCTGAGCTCGTCAGCATAGCCAGCCGCGCTTTGCCTGTGGTGGCGCTGGCCGGCGGCACTGTGACTCCCGGCACCGTTAAGGGGAGCGCCGTCATCGGCCGGGCCGGCACAGTCCTGAAGGACGCCGTTATCGAAGGCGATCTGTACCTGACCGAAGCGATCGGTGAAGGGGAAGCGGTACTTGACGGTGTCAAAGTAAACGGCACGGTGTATGTGTCAGGCGGCGGAAGCAGCAGCATCGGCTTTAAGGATGCGGGCCTGGCTTCAGTTGTCGTCGACAAACCCGGCGGCGGCGTGCGCGTTTATGCGACCGGAAGTACTGTGGTGAAGCAAGTGACGGTCCGTACCGGGGCGGCGCTGGAAGAAACGGAGCTGAGCGGCGAAGGGTTCGCGGAGGTCCGGCTTGCTGCCCCGGCGGCAGCCGTCTCGCTGCGCGGGCAATTCACCGATGTCGTACGCGAAGCGGGCGCTTCCGTCCGGACGGCACTGACGCTTGCCGCCGGTACGATCGGCCGGCTGACGATGCAGAGTCCGGCGGATATCGTGCTCGGCGCGCAGACGACCGTTTCCTCGCTGCACCTTCAGCCTGCGGCAAAAGGAACCGCTTTGAGCGGTTCAGGCCGGATTGCAGTGCTGAACAATGAAGCGGATTTAGTCACGGTCAGCGGCGCCCCGGCCAGTAAAGGCAGCACGGCAAACTTGACGCTGGGCATACCGGCGGCGGCTGTTTCGTCGTCTGCGCCGGCGTGGGGCGGCGATTCTTCGCCGGACACCGCTCCTACGGCGAGTCCGTCGCCAGCCGCGAGCGCCACACCTGCGGTGAGTCCATCGCCAGCCGTAAGCGCCTCGCCAGCTGCAAGCCCTACGCCTAGCGCGACGCCGACGCCGGCACCAAGCCCATCCCCGAGCTCATCCCCGAGCGCGACGCCGACGCCAGCTGCAAGCCCGTCCCCGGGTGTAACGCCGCCGGCAAGCCCGTCGCCTACGGTCAGCCCGGTCCCGACGGACGATCCTTGGACACTGGTTTGGAGCGACGAATTCGACGACCAGACCATCGACCCGGCGAAATGGACGTTTGACCTTGGAGACGGTACCGACATCGGCAATCCGGGCTGGGGAAATAATGAGCTGGAATGGTATACAAACGATCCCAAGAATGTAAAAGAAGAGGACGGCAAACTGGTTATCACCGCCCGCAAAGAGGCGGTAGGCGGTAAAGAATACACCTCCTCTCGGATCAAAACCAAAGGATTGTTCAGCAAACGGTACGGGAAATTCGAGATCCGGGCCAAAGCGCCGACGGGTAAAGGCTACTGGCCCGCAATCTGGATGCTGCCCGAGCACAATACGTACGGAGTGTGGGCCGCTTCAGGCGAAATCGATATTATGGAGGGCTGGGGCAGCCGGCCGCATACCGTTGCCGGAACCATCCACTATGGCAGCCAATGGCCGGGCAATATTTACTCGGGACAAGAGACGGAACTCCCCGGCGGCTCAACGATTGAAGACTTCCATACGTACGCGATTGAATGGGAACCCGGCGAAATCCGCTGGTACGTCGACGGACAGCTTTTTTCGGTCAAAAATGACTGGTACAGCCTGTCGGCGGGACAGCCGGCCCACAACGCTTATCCCGCGCCGTTTGACCAGGAGTTCCACCTGCTGATGAACCTGGCCGTCGGCGGCAACTTCGACGGGAATCCAACGCCGGACACGGTGTTCCCGAAGTCGATGGAAATCGATTATGTCCGGGTATACGAACTGACGGGCAGACCTTACCGCGAGCCGGTCCCGCCGGTTTTTGCAGCGGAGCCGTATGCGGAGGGCTCGAAGCTTCCGCTTCCGGACGGCAACCTGGTGTATAACAGCAGCTTTACCGAACAGCGGGATGGAGACGCTGGCATGGGGATTCCGAATACAGCCCACTGGGTGCTGTACAAAGATCCCGGAGCAGAAGCTTCCGCCGAGCTGGAAACAATAGACGGCCGAAACTACGCCAAAGTCAGCATCGCCAAAGCCGGTTCCAATCCTTATTCGGTACAGCCGCAAGCGATAGTATCTTTGGCCAAAGGACGGTTCTACAAGCTTACTTTTGATGCCAAAACGGATACATCCCGTTCGATCGGCGTGCGTTTGACAGGAGGGGAAAACCGCGGTTTTGCCGGTTACTCCGGAACGCTGCAGGCGGAACTGGGCTCCGGTTTCCAAACCTATGAAATGATGTTCCAAATGAAGCAGGATTCCGATCCGGCTGCCCGCGCCGAGTTCAATATGGGGATCGACGGACATCCGGTCTGGATCGGCAATGTACGGCTGGAGGAAATCTCCGGCATCCCGTTCGACCACGATTCGCCCAAAACGCCGCTCGGAGACGGCAATCATCTGTATAACGGAGCCTTCCAGATCGGCGAGCCGGACCGGATGAGCTACTGGCATGTCAACGGAGTGGACGGCGCAGAGGTCAAAGCTTCCGTAAGTGCTGACGACCGCCGGCTGAAGGTCGAAACGGCTTCGGAAACAGGCGGCACAGCGGAAATCTCCCAGCAGGGAATTCTTTTGATCGGCGGGCAGGACTACGAGGCCGCGTTTGACGCCGAGACGCAGCGGGAGGCGGACGCATGGATTCGGCTGCAGGCACACGACGGAACGGTGCTTGCAGAGAAGCAGGTACGGCTGGCGGAAGGCTTAAGCCGGGTAACTGCGGCATTTGCCGATTTGGCCGTGAACGGCACTGACCGGCAGGCAAAATTCAGTCTGCGGATCGCCGGAGAGGCTGGCTTGCTTTATCTGGACAATGTGACCCTTAAGCGGACCAGCTTTTACTATGATCCCAGTCTCGTCTATTATCCGTTGCTGAACGGAGATTTCGGCTTCGGCTGGACCGGCTGGGAGCGTCTGTTGTATGAAGCGGGCGGGGAAAGCACTGCGGAAATCCTAGACGGTGCCGCCAAGTTTGCGATTACAAAAACCGGCAATCAGCCGTATTCGGTCATGCTGTTCCAGAACGGGCTCAAGGTCAGCCAAGGTGTGGATTATGTCGTGGAGTTCGATGCCATGTCCAGCGTCCCCCGGACGATTACAGCGACCGCCGAAAACGGTTCGTACCAGAGTTCATGGAAAGAAACGGTGGCGCTGACCGGCGAACCCGGCCATTACGCGTTTGAATTCCGGCAGGGAACAAACGATACGCTGAGTTTGAAATTTTTGCTGGGCAATGTGGACGGCGGAGTCAAAGAACCGCATGAAGTCCGCATCGACAACGTGAAGTTTTATGTAAAAAATGCTCCGGCCAAGCCGCAGGAGCTGCTGGCAGACACGGCCGGGAATATCGCGGGTTCGCCCTTGGAGCTTATGTTCGCTGACAATGCCGAGTGGCGGGAAGCTGTGCGCGCGGTGAAAGTGAACGGCACCGCCCTGAAGCCGGAACAATTTACGTTAGCGGAAGGGGTGCTCCGCCTGGACGGATCAGTGTTCCCTCACGAAGGCACGTACACGATAGAAGTAGAGGCGGACGGTTATGTGACCGCTGCGGTCCGTCAGCCGGTGATGGCTGCGGACGGAAACCTGGTCGTGAACGGCTCCTTCTCCGCAGGAATGCAGGGCTGGCAGAACTGGTCGGGAGAAGGCGGCAGTGCAAGCTGGTCCGTGCTGGACGGCGCGGCCGAGCTGTCGATTGCGGCTGCCGGTGGTCATGCCTGGCATAATCAGTTTTTTCAGGAAGGTATTCCGATGACAGGCGGCCTTACGTATGAACTGAGCTTTAAGGCGAAGTCTTCCGTTCCCCGGCAGATTGCCGTGGAATTTACAGGCACCTCCGCCGCCTCCAATCAGCCCAAATTCGATATCGGTTCGTCATGGCAGACGTATACCGCCCGGTTTACCGTGGGGGACGGCAGCCCGCTGAAGCTGAATTATCTGGTGGGCAAAGCGATGGAAGGCGATCCGGCGGCGAACAACGTGCCTCATCAGCTGTATTTGGATGACATCATCGTTAAAACAGTGGAGGCAGCTGAGCTGTCGGCAGCACCTGCAGAGGCATCGGCATCCCCTGCACCAGAGGCGTCGCCGACTCCAGCACCGGAGTCGTCGGCATCTCCAGCACCAGAGGCGCCGGTATCCCCTGCACCAGAGGCACCAGCCTCCCCTGCCCCGGAGGCATCTGCATCTCCTGCCCCGGGGGTAGCGCCATCTCCAGCACCAGAGTCGTCGGCCCCTCCTGCACCGGAGACACCAGGGACTCCTGCTCCGGAGGGGCCGGCATCCTCTTCGCCGGAGCCGTTACCAGCCCTTACTCCAGCCCCGTAATCCGGCGGAATGCTGAAGCTGGGCGCAGCTGACAGCTGGCGCGAAAAGCCCTGAAAAACCGGAAATAACCGGCTGAACCGGTTATATTGACGGCACTCGTATCCGGCCTTGAAAAGCCGGGCGGACGCATAAGCGTCATTGATGATATGCTGCATCACGAGCCGATTACGCAGTACAACACAAAAAAAACGGCAGGTCCAAGTTTTCCTTGGCCTGCCGTATTTTTTTGCGGAATGGAACGGATTCTATATCCAAAGGAGCTTCCACAGAACAAGGGCTACTCTTTTGGGATAAAATCGAAGATTTTACCGGTCTCGAGCGATTCAATCAGCTTCAGCAGCCAGCGGTAGTACTTGATGGCTTCGTCGATCTTCTGTTCATCGTTGTCCAGCAGCTTCATGATCCGCTCATCGTCCGCATAGTCCGCTTGCATGGCGCGGATTTCGTTCATCGACTTGTTCAACGCGTTCATATTGCCTTCAACAGCTTTTCTCCATTTGATTGAAAAATAATCGCTGAAATTTTGATGCCAGTCTTGAGTGGCGGTGAAGAGGTCTTTGCGGGTGCCTTTTCCCCACACTTTGTCGATCATTTTTAAATCAAGCAGTGTCCGCACGCCCGTACTCATCGACGTCTTGCTCATTCCCATTGTTCTGCTAAGCTCGTCCAGCGTAACGGGGCCCTGGCTGAAGTACATATATCCATATAAATGCCCGATGGACAACGTAATTCCGTACAAATCCATGTTTTTGCCAATGGAATCAATCACGCGTTCGCGGGCTTTACTGATTCGTTCCAGCTGTTCGGGTCCAAGCCCTTCCAAATCGTTCATGTTGTCCCTCCTGAGGATTAAAGATGCTCATAGCAAGCCTCTATTTTGTATTGTAATCACAACCTTTAGCGGAAGTAAAGGAAGAGCGTCTGCCGGAATACGGAGGAAAAAGGAGTATTCTATACGTAAAGTACGTAAAGTAAAAACTGTACGTTTAATTTTTACGGATTATACGCTTTGCGTCGCATTTCACAATAGCGTTAGACTAGGACAGGTGAACCACCCGGAGATGTGCCGGGAGAAGGAGGTCGTTATGCCGATTATCGAGGTCAAACAATTAACCAAAGTATTCGGTCCGGACCCGCGCCGGGCCATTCCCTTGCTGGAACAGGGCTGGTCAAAAGAAAAAATCGCCAAAGAACTCAAGCTGACCGTAGGGGTCAACAAAGCGGAGTTCAGTATTGAAGAAGGCGAAATCTTTGTTATCATGGGACTTTCGGGCAGCGGCAAATCGACGCTGGTCCGTCTGCTGAACCGTCTGATCGAGCCTACGAGCGGCCATGTGCTGTTCAAAGGACAAGACGTGGTGGCGATGAATCCGGAGCAGCTGCGCCGTTTCCGCCGGAAAAATATCGGAATGGTCTTTCAGAAATTTGGATTGTTCCCGCACCGTACCGTGCTGCAGAATGCCGAATACGGTCTGGAAGTCCAAGGTGTCGACAAAAAAACGCGGGAGCAGCGGGCCCGTGAAGCTCTCGAGCTTGTAGGCCTAGCGGGCTGGGAAAATCATCGTCCCGACCAGCTTAGCGGAGGCATGCAGCAGCGGGTCGGACTGGCCAGAGGACTGGCCAATGATCCGGATATTCTGCTGATGGACGAAGCGTTCAGTGCGCTGGATCCGCTGATCCGCAAAGACATGCAGCAGGAGCTGCTGGAGCTGCAGAGCCGGGTGAAAAAAACCATCGTGTTCATTACCCACGATCTGGACGAAGCGCTGCGGATCGGCGACCGGATCGCTTTAATGAAAGACGGCGTGATCGTTCAAATCGGCACCCCGGAAGAAATCCTGATCCAGCCCGCGAACAAATATGTTGAAAAATTCGTGGAGGATGTGGATTTGTCGAAGGTGCTGACGGCTGCCCATGTTATGCGCAAGCCGGAAATGGTCCGGCCGGAGCGCGGCCCGCGTGTGGCCCTGCAGCTGATGCGGGACAGCGGGGTATCGAGCTTATATGTTGCCGATAAGGAAATGCGGCTGCAGGGGGTTGTCACCGCGGAGGATGCCTCTCAAGCGCTGAAGGAAAACCGGACGATTACTGATGTGATGCAAAAAGAGATTCCGCGTGTCGCTCCCGGAACACTGCTGACCGATTTGTTTGAGCTGATGGCCGCCACGCATCTTCCCGTAGCGGTGGTCGATGAACGCGACCGGCTGCAGGGAATCGTAATCAAAGGCGCCGTATTGTCCGCGCTGGCGGGCAACGCGCTGCCGGAAGGAGGGGAATGACCTTGGACAATATTCCTAAGCTGCCGCTCGGCAAAGCGGTAGAAAGTATAGAAAGCTGGCTGATGACGTATTTTGGCGCCTTTTTTGACTTCATTCATACCGTCATTGATGGTATGGTGGGCGGAATCGAAACCGCGCTGACCTTCCTGCCGTCGCTTGCGGTTATTGTGATTTTGGCCGCGCTGGCCTGGTGGATCGGGAAATGGAAGCTTGGGGTTTTTGCTTTGATCGGGCTGTATCTGATCGAGAATCTGGGGCTGTGGGGACCGACGATGCAGTCGCTGGCCCTAGTGCTTACGGCGTCTTTGCTTGCTGTCCTGCTTGGGGTGCCGATCGGCATTTTGTGTGCCCAGAGCCGGGTGGCCCGCAATCTGGTGACGCCGGTTCTCGATTTGATGCAGACAATGCCGGCATTTGTGTATTTGCTGCCGGCGGTCTCGTTTTTTTCGCTTGGCGTCGTCCCTGGCGTCATTGCTTCGGTTATCTTCGCCATTCCGCCGACCATCCGGATGACCGATTTGGGCATCCGTCAGGTATCGGCCGAGCTGGTGGAAGCGGCGGACGCTTTCGGTTCAACTAAAGGGCAAAAGCTGGTCAAGCTGCAGCTGCCGATTGCGCTGCCGACCATTATGGCCGGGATCAATCAGACCATCATGCTGTCTTTGTCGATGGTCGTCATCTCATCGATGATCGGCGCGCAGGGCGTAGGCGCTTATGTATACCGCGCCGTGTCGCAGGCGAAGACGGGGGCCGGTTTCGAGGCCGGGATCGCTATTGTTATTATTGCGATTTTGCTCGACCGTCTTACACAGAATGCCCTTAAATCCAAACGCAGATAGGAGACTGATTATATGATGAAGAAAACTTGGACCACACTGTTGTCCGGATTGCTGCTGGCCGGCGTTTTGGCGGGCTGTTCCTCAAACGGCGGGGCCGGGGCTTCCGGTGGGGGCGGCAGCGTTAAGCTCGCTTATGTGGCGTGGGATTCTGAAATCGCCAGCACCTATGTCGTGAAGGAAGTACTGGAGAGCAAACTCGGAGCCGATGTGGAAATGCTACAGGTCGACGCTGGCCCCATGTTTGCGGGCGTAGCGGACGGCAGTGCGGACGCAATGGTGGCAGCCTGGCTGCCCAGCACACATGCCTCATATATTGAGAAATACGGCGATAAAATCGAAGATCTGGGCGCTAACCTGAAAGGCACCAAGACAGGTCTGACGGTCCCCGCCTACATGGACATCAACTCCATTGAAGACCTGAAGCAAGAAACGACAGCCGAAACGCTTGACCGGAAAATCATCGGCATTGAGCCCGGCGCCGGCATAATGATGACTACATCAAAGGCGCTTGAAACGTACGGATTGGGCGATTACACGCTTGTGGAGAGCTCCTCCGCGGCTATGGCCCAAGAGTTGCAAAAAGCCTATAACAGCAAGCAGCCGATCGTAGTTACCGGCTGGACGCCGCACTGGATGTTCGCCAAGATGGATCTGAAGTATCTGGAGGACCCGCAGAACGTATACGGCGGGGAAGAACAGATTCACACGATGGTGCGCCAAGGGCTAAAAGAAGATCAGCCGGACATCTATCAGTTCTTTGACCGGTTTGAATGGACCCCCGACGACATGGCGGAAGTTATGGTGGGTGTCCAGGAAGGACAAGATCCGGAACAGGCCGCCAAGGCATGGGTGGAAGCCCACCCGGATCAAGTTAACGCTTGGGTAGAGGGCCTTGGACAGTAAGCTGTTCAGCCTTTGTGTCGGCGTTCTGATCGGACTGACGTATTTGGCAGGAAGCGTCACAATGCTGCTGGACCGGGGAAAACTGGGCACGTTCCTGTTTATCGCGGGCAGCACGCTGATGCTGATGCGGCATACTGCCGAAATTGTTCATCTGCTTCACCGGCGGAAAGCGGCAACCCGTAAACGCCGGCGGTTGAACCGAAGTGCGGGACAGTCCGGCAGCGGGAGCTGCCGGGGCTGATCACTGCCGGGGCTGATCAGCGGTTGCTGGATCGGCAGGGCTGGACCCTGGTCGTTAGACCAGCAGGGCTAAAATGCAGTTGCAGGACTGGCAGCGCTAAACTCTGTTTGCTGGACCGCTAGGTCTGAACCGACGTAACTGGAGCATCTTGGTCAACCTACCGGATTGAGCGGCCATAGTTAAAGTAGCCGGGCAGCAATACCGAGTAAATAGCTGCATGGGCTGCGTAACCGGAGCTAATATTCCCATGATTGACGCAGCAGTGGCAGACGCCGGCGGATGGGATTTTACACGTTGGTTTTGCCGTGCTATTCTAAAAAGAATACTTGAACCGGACTGATGCATGTTCGTACCAACAGAAGCACCCCGCCAGGGGTGTTTTTGTCAGTTCTGGAAGGGGCAGCATCCGGTGGCGGCAGTACGCAGCGGGATTTTGCGGCGCGGATTTATTTGCTGTTTATCTGCTTGCTTTGTTGCTGATCTGCTAACGAAGCATGTTCAAACAGAAGCAGGAAACAGCAAGAGTTGACGGAAACGGCGGGAACTTAAGTAACGGATGTTGGTCAAGAGTCTGGGAGCGATTAGGCAGAATCATTCCGCAGCAGGCGCAAGCTGGAGGCGGAAGGGGAGGAGAAGGCTCTATGACGGAGACGGTTGGGTTTGGAATCGACCGGCTGCTGGAGTTGTTGGGACTGACCGGACCCATGATTTTATGGGTGACGGTGCCGCTGACATTGCTGCAAAGTCTTGCAGGGGTATTTCCGTTTGCGGTGCTGGTTGTTCTGCATATCTCCGTGTTCGATACGTTTGGAGGGATGCTGGTCAGCTGGGCGGCGGGAACAGTTGGAGCGGTCCTTGTGTATTACGCATTCCGGCGGTATTTATACGACTGGTTTGACCGGAAATGGCGGGGACGCCGCGCATCAAGGTATGCAAAATGGCGGCAGTACATCGAGCGTTACGGACTTTGGTCGATTATTTTGCTGAGGACCATTCCGGTCGTACCAAATAATGTAATCAATCTGATGTCGGCGGTGTCTCCCGTCAAGCCTTCTGCTTTTATTTGGGGGACGATGCTGGGGAATCTGTCTTTCATCTGGCTGTTTGGTATTTTGGGTTCAACCTTTATGGTTCCCGCCGAAGAGTGGGGACGCTATTTAACCGGTTATGCAATTTATGTGGGCGTGTTGATTTTTGCCTTTGTGGGGAGCCACCGGGATGAAATCCGGGAAGCACGGAAACGCCGCAAAACCTCTCTTTAATCAAATTTTTTAGTTATTAGCTCAACTTCCGCAGAGTGAAGATCAGCTAAGCTCCAGTCCTGGCGCGGATTTAAGCACAATATAAGTAATCGTCTTGAAAAAAATAGAAAAACGTAGCTTCGTTGGGGCGAACTTTGGAACGAACCCTCTCGTGTGACACACCCGCAGCGGATTACTACGGAACGCGATACGCGCGATACGGAGGACTTCACGGACCCAGCGGACGTTATTTCTGAAATTCTGGGGCTTTTCGGTTGCCTTGCGGACTCCAGATCCGTTATTCGTACCGAAAACATCCAAACGATGAATTTTCCTCGTAAATAAGGGAATCTGAGTCCGTCTCTTTGCCAAAACGTTGAATAAGCAGCAAATAGGGTACCCTGAGTCCGGCAAGAAAGTCATAGGGGAGGACAATGCGAAGCTGCTTCAAAAGGCCTCCATTCCGGCAATCGTTACAAGTTCTTGGCTTGGCTGGGGACACTTGTACCAATAATATAAAAAAGCCGCTAAATTAGCGGCTCTCAATTGGAATAGATTCTTGTCTCCAGCCCAAAATCCTCTTTAATTATCCAATAGAAGTAATTAGTTTGAAGTAAGACTGAATAGTAGACACAGAATATACTGAAAGGAGCAGCCTTGAAAAAGGAGATTGTGCCCCATGAAAAAACCTGTGTATGACGAGGCCTTCAAGTGTCAGACGGTACTTAAGCCGAGGTACTTAAGCCGAGCTGCCTAAAAGTCAGTTTCTACTATTTTGACTTGAGTTAACAGAATGTGGGCCGTATCCCGGATAGCGGGATAACGGCTTTTTGTGTTTTGGGCGGCGGACGGTTTTTGGGTCATGTTGCCGGCTTTTTCGAATACGTTATATCAAGAGGACGCTTGGCCGCTATGGCAAGGGGGGAAAGCATGAGACGAGGAAAATGGGGCTCCCGCCCCTTCGGCGTGCTGAAGCTGTGGAGCCGGACGTTTGGGGCGGCCGGACGCAGCACCGCCGGGCTGCCGGCCCTGCGAAGACGGCCGCGGGCGTTCAAGTCCCGGCGGGAGCGGCCCGAGCGGCTGGCTTGGAGCCGGCCGTCGCCGGGTTTTCGCGCCAGAACGGGATTCAGCGCGGGCCGCCGGAAGCAAGCTGCCGGGCCGGTGTCCGGGGCCAAACCGCGGGTGTCCCGCAGCCGCCGGAGGTTCTGGCTGATTTTTGCGCTGCTGCTGCTTTTGGGTGTGCTTCAGGGCATCCGGTACGTCGAAAAACATCTCAAGCCGCCCATCGTGCATCTGGCCCAGATCCGGGTAAAGCAGATCGCAACAGAATCCATCAATAAAGCGATCAACTCGCAGGTGGCGGGCGGTGAAAGCGCGGAGCGGCTGATCGACTGGAAAACCGACAGCGCCGGCAAAATCTCGGGATTTATGCTGAATTATTCCGAGCATATGCGCATCACATCGGAAGCGGCGGAGGTCATTCAATCCACGCTGCAGCAGCTGCACAACCGGACTGAGCGGATTCCGCTCGGGCAGGCGCTGGGCAGCCCGCTGATCGCGTCTTTTGGACCCAGCGTGCCGGTCAAAATTGAGCCGCAGGGAGCGGTGAAAGTGGAGCTGAACACCCGGCAGCAAAATGCCGGGATCAACATGATATTGGTCGAAGTCTATATTCATATTGTGACGGAAGTCGCCGTTGTGATTCCTTTTGATATGGAACCCCAAATCGTGGATACGGAAATCCCGGTTTCTTATCTCATGGTCGTTGGGGATGTTCCGATGTACTACTACGACAACCAGGGACGGCCGGTCGGAGAAAACAGTTCCGCCGCACCGGGCATCGCCATCCCCGCTCCGTCTCCAGGCCCCAAGCCCGGCGAGACAGCGCCGAACACGGCTCCTGCCGGCGGAAGCGGCGAGACACCTGCCGCGGAGGATCGGAGCGGAGACGCTCCGCAGGGGCAGGATGGGGAGAGTTCCGGGGGAGGTGAACCGGCCGGGGCAAACGAAGGGGGACCCGGCAGCAATTCGGCAGGGGATGCGGCGGAAACACCGTAAACGCAGTAAATGCCGTAAATGCAGTAGACGCAGTAAACGCAGTAAACGCAGTAAACGCCGTAACGGCCCATGAGTTTGCGGGGCCGGCAGCGGCCCGCTTATGTACAGATTGGCGCCGGCGGCACGTTTGGTTTACTCAAACGTGCCGCCGGCGCTTTTTTATGCGCTGATACTAAGTGGGCTGCCTGTGGAAAATTGCGGATACGCTTGTTTTTTCGGTAAGATTGAAGGATAACGCGCCTCTCGGAACGGATCTGACGCACAGGGTATCCAATGGATGCGGAATATTCCCCCACCGCGGGAGGAAATCTAAAATAAGCTGCACGGCTAGTTATGAAACCAAACGTCGACTGTATGAAAGGAGCTGCCATGGAGAACTGCCTGTTTATTCACGGCTTTACCGGAGGAATATTCGAAATCGAGCCGCTCGCAGAGCATATGAGCCGGAACTGTTATGCCTGCACGACGTTTACCCTGCACGGACATGGGGGAAGCCGGCTGGAACTGAAGCAGTCGTCAAGACAGCATTGGGTCAACAGCGCGGAAGAGCAGCTGAAACGGCTGCAGGCCTCCGGCGGTGGGATTCATCTGATCGGGTTTTCCACCGGGGCGCTTATTGCTTCGCGGCTGGCGGTACAATACCAGACATCAATAAGGTCATTAACGCTGCTGTCCGCTCCGGTGTTTCCGCTGCATCCGCCTGAAATTCTCCGCACGCTTGTCCGCCCCGAAATGCTGAGGCAGTACGTCCGCAAAATGCGGCAGACTCCGCCAAACGCAACCCGCGAGTTCCTCCGGATGGTGGGCGAGAGCTTTGAGGTGTATCCCCGGATTGAAGTGCCGACGCTGATCGTACAGGGCGGAAGGGACCATCTGGTTAAGCCCAAAAGCGTTGCTTATCTCCGCGAAGCCATTCCCGCTGTTTCCAAAAAAGTGCTGTTAGCGGAAAAAAGCGGCCACATGGTCTGTCACGGAGAGGACCGGGAACGGGTGCTGGATGAAGTGCTGCAGTTTGCCGCGGGATCGGAACGCTAATATACGCCGCAGCAGAAAACAAAGGGTTTCCAAATACGCCGTGGCCGAGAGCAAAGGGTTCCCAATACGCCGCAGCCGAAAACAAAGTATTCTAAAGATTGGGTATCCGTAACAAAAGCCGCGCAGCCAGGAGTAATGCTCCCGTCCGCGCGGCTTTTTACTGCATGCCGGTTTTGCTGATAGTATAACGTCTGCCGGTTGGCGGCGACTCTGGTACAGGACAACTCTAGGGCCATCGTTCCTGCGCTAGTGTTTGCCGCGTTTCATCCGCTGGCGTTCCTGCTGCTCCCACTGGCGCAGGAGCGGGTACGGATCAAATGCCCATTCCGTCAGACCCCGGTCTTTGTACACGCCGAAGTGAAGATGGGGCGGGAATTTCCCCTGCGTGCCCGGCTTGCCGTAACCCGAGCTGCCCACCCAGCCGATGGTCTGTCCGGGAGAGACAATATCTCCCTGCTTCAGTGATTTATCGAAGCCGGAGAGATGGGCGTAGTAATGGTAGCGCCCTTCTATATCCCGGATGCCGATCCGCCAGCCGCCAAAGCGGTTCCAGCCTTTTGTTTCGATTACGCCGATGCAGGTACTCCGCACCGTCGTTCCGTGTGGAGCAAACAAATCGGTGCCCTCATGAATACGGGCCCCGCCCCAGCTGCGGCCGGTGCCCCAGGTACTCCTGTAGGCGTATTTGTTGCCTACAGGCAGGGGGAACGCGCCTCCGGAAAGGTCCAGCCGGCCGAAATGCCGGTATAGCTTAATATATTGCCCGATCCGCTGGGAGGCCCGGCCGTTGTGGTAATATTCCCATACCGCAATGGCAAAATCGCTGTCCGAAATTCCGTGGGGACCCAGCACGTCGGAGATCGCGGTCAGCACATCGGTATCGTTTTGCGGATCGGCCCGTCCGTCGCCCGAACCGTCGCGTCCAAGTCCGTGGAAGAAACGGATGGAGGCCGGGTTCGTATCGGATGAATCGGGATTCGTGGGTCCGCTCCACGCTTCAGGGGTAAACCGGATAGCGGTCAGACGGCCGGGGGCAGGCGGATTGTCCTTCCGGCTTCTCGCCAGGCTGCGTTCATATTGGTCAACGGCCGCTAATCTATACCAGGGGATGCCGGTGACGGCCTCCAGCTGATCATACAGCTGCCGTCTGTCCGCCAGCGGGTCGCCGGCAGATCTGCCGGCTGCAGCCGGGCCTGATCCCGGTTTCCGGGACTCCGGCTTCGCCGCCGTTTCCGGGCGGCTTCCGGCGGCAAATGTCTGTTTCCCGCCTGCGTCCGAAAGCGGGCTGGCATCCGCCGTACCGGCGGGCAGAAGCAGAGCGGATGCGAGCAGGCACGCCAGGGTCTCCCGCCGGCCGAATTTCCGCAGCAAGGATAACATCACCGAATTCCCTCCTTGAGGATGGCTTTGGCCGCAGCTTTCGCGGGTATGCCGCTTGCGGCAGTGACGGCCATGTCTTTTCTTTATCTTGAAACGGGGAAGGGGATTTTATCCGCACTTTTTGCGAACCATGTTAACTGCCGCGGGATACAAAAGCGGGCAGACTTCAGCCGCCCATGTTATAATATGAGGCAGCATACGGATTTTAAGAGGGAAGGCAGGCGAATTCTGCTTGATCGTGATTGGCGGAAAAGGCTACGAGCTGATGTTGAACCACAAGGAAGGTTGGAATGCGGAAGCGTTTCGCGGCAGATACAGCGAAGTGCTGGACCGTTACGACTATATCATCGGGGATTGGGGCTACAGCCAGCTGCGCCTCAAAGGATTTTACCGGGATAATCACCCCAAAGCGAACCGCGATACGGCCATCTCGGGAATGGCCGATTACATTAATGAATACTGCAACTTCGGCTGCGCTTATTTCGTCCTGCGAAAAATGAAGGAAGTCTCGAAGGAAGAACTTGCCGCCGCCGCGGAGAGCGCTCAGGCAGAGATCGAAGAAGCCGGCGCTGCCGATTCGCAGGCCCCTTCGGCGGGACAGTCCGGCGAAGGGGAGCCAAGCCCGCGGCTCCAGGAAGCGAAAGCTTCCGGTCCGAAAGGCGGAGCTTCCGCTTCGAACCGGACGCCCGGGGAAGCTCCAGCCCGCGAGCCGCGGAAGGACAAGCCTTACCGTGAACGCGGAGGGCGGGATGCTCAGGGACGCGGGCCGCAGAAGGAGCATCCGGGCGGCAGAAGACCGAAGGAATCCCGCCGGCCGGGATCAGGTGCGGGTCCAAACGCGGGCGCGAACCCTGCGGCTACGGGTCCAAACGCCAATGCAGGCGCGAGCCCGGCAGCTACGGGTCCAAACGCCAATGCAGGCGCGAGCCCGGCGGCTACGGGTTCAAACGCCAATGCAGGCGCGAACCCGGCAGCTACGGTTCCAAACGCCAATACAGGCGCGAGCCCGGCAGCTACGGGTTCAAACGCCAATGCAGGCGCGAGCCCGGCAGCTACGGGTCCAAACGCCAATGCAGGCGCGAACCCTGCGGCTACGGGTCCAAACGCCAATGCAGGCGCGAACCCGGCAGCTACGGGTCCAAACGCCAATACAGGCGCGAACCCTGCGGCTACGGGTCCAAACGCCAAACCCGATTCGGATGCCGGACGCGGCTGATGGAACCCCTGATTTGACCGGCACATAACAAGAGCCTTTTCCCGGAACGAACCGGGAAAAGGCTCTTTGTGCATCATTGGTACATTTAACGCAGCTTGCTCGACAAGCTCACACGGTTGGTACCTGCGCTGTATGTCCACTTCAGCGTAGGGAACTGCTTCGAGAACACATCCAGCCGGATGTAGGTCTCGCCGTCCTGGGTGAGTCCTTCTTTGGAGGAGAGGAGGAACCCCGCCGTTTTGCCAGTGCCAGCGGTGACGACAACCTTGTGATTTTTGGCGTCCCAGGCCACGTTACCTTCAACCAGCGCGGCCAGCACTTTGGCAGAGGCGTAGTAGCTGTTGTTTTTCTTGAGAAGCCCCACGTTGCCAGCAAACGGCGATCCGTTAATATCCAACACGCGGCTGTCGCCCGCGGCGGTGATGTCAGTCATGCCGGCCAGCTTCAGGGCAGTGATAAGCTGGGCGGTTTTGTCTTTGACCTGAACGTCCGGAGACAAACCGATATGATTAAAATCCTCTTTGCTCGGCGTCAGATACCGTTCGGTCGTCAGCTTCAGCGTGCCCCCGTTCGAGAGGGTGAGCAGGCTTTGAATGCGCGCTTTGCCGAAGGTCCGGGTGCCGACGATCGTCGCCAGTTTGTTGTCGCGCAGCGCGCCAATCAGCGCTTCGGACGCGCTGGCGCTGTTTTCATTCGCAAGAACGATAACCGGCACACCTGCGCTTTTGCCGCCGGAAATAACGACCGGCGTAAGCGCGCCGCTCTGGTCGGCCGTGTACATCATGACCCCTTTTTTAATAAACTGCGAGGCGATCTGATAGGCAGATTCCATATAACCGCCAGTGTTGTCGCGGAGGTCCAGCACCAGTGATTTCATACCTTCCCCGCGAAGCTTCGCCAGCGCGGTCTCAAATTCTTTGCCTGCGTTCTCGCTGAAGCTGCTTAATGCGATGTAACCAATCTTCGGGCCGACAATCTTGGAGCTTACCGCCGGGTAAGCCACCTCTTTGCGTATAATGGAGAGCGTCTTGGGCGCTCCGCCACGCAGCACCTGAAGCGACAGCTTGGTTCCCGGTTTCCCGTCTAATTCGTCACCTCTTGTCTCTGCGATCGGCACGCCATTGATTTTCTTCAGCACATCGCCACGCCGCGCGCCGGCAGCTTGAGCCGGGGAACCCGGGAGCACTTCTTCGATGTACACCTCTTGGGCAGTGACCTGCAGTCTTACGCCGATGCCGACGTACTGCAGATCAACCATTTGTTGAAAGTATTCGGCTTCTTCCTTGCTCATATACTCGCTATAAGGGTCGTCCAGAGTCTGAACCATGCCGTCGATCGCGCCGCGAATCAGCGTTTCTTTATCCACCCCGGTGATGTTGTACATCTCCACATACTGCATGATTTCATTAATGATATCCGAGTTTTCCGCGGACTGGCTGCCGGCGGACTGGTTTTCCGCCGCGGAGGCGGCGGGGGACAACAAGAGGGACAAGGCAAGGGTGCAGGTCAGCAGGACGCTTCCGCGCATTTTCTTTTTCATGATGGATCCGCTCCTTCGGTTGATTCAATAGGGCTGCTGTCTACCAGGTAGGTCTGGGAGATTCTCCATCGGCCGTCCTCCGCCCGCTGAAGCACGAACACAAGCTCCTGCCGGTAAACCCCGTCCGATGGTTCACTGTACGTCTGCGTTACATGGACGGCTGCCTCGTTGTTCCCGTAATAGTAAATTAATGCGGCTTCAAGGACCTGCTCCTTGTTATACCCTGTAAAAAACTGCCTGTAGTAGTCCCGCGCCGCCTCAATCTCCTGCGGCTCCACATTCAGCGTATCGACCAGAGCGCCCTCGTCCCGCTGGTTCATCGCACGGTAATAGAGGTCAAGGGCCGCACGGATTTCATCGCGCTCCTTCGCAGGCAGACCGGATGCTTCGGCCAGCTGCGTCCGGGACAAAAGCGTCTCGGAGGAAGCCTGGCTCATCCCGGCAATCTTCCAGCCGTCCTTATCCCGCACCAGCGTGTAAACATAGGTATCCTTAAAGTCCGGGCGGTAGGGGCCTCCGGTCCGGCGCATGGTCTCTTCGGTATAAACGGTCGCCTCGCCGGACGTTATGCCAAACAGCTCCAGCGTACCGATGGAAAAATTGAAGTCATAAGTGCCGAACAGCTCCTGCATCGAATCGCGTATGCCTTCGGCCGCCGAAGGATCGTGGATCAGGGAAAGGTATCCTTCCAGATCCTTGCTGTTCATATAGGCCGTCATGCGGTCCATCATCTTGCGGATTTCCGCCAGCGATTCGGATTCGGAGGGGGGCGTCTGAACGATAACCGTCCGGCTGCCCGGATGCCACAGCACCTTGCCGCCCGTCGCTTCGCCGATCATCCGGAGAGGGACGTAAGTGGTGCCGTTTGCGGAGCTGGGAGCGACCGGCAGCTTCTTGACCGTGCCGTTCACAACGGCCCGGGTGCTGCCTTCAGTCAGCCGGATGGTCAGACCGTCACCTGCTCCGGTGATGGTTCTGGTGCCGGCGTCCCAGGTAACCCGCAGGCCGAGCTTCTCAAACACGGCGCGGAAGGGAACGAGCACCGTATTATTGTTCATGACCGGCTTCCCGGCGGGAAACGCCAGCTTGCCGCCGTTGATGTATACCTGAATGGCTGCGGAGGAGGCGGAGGCCGATACGGAGGCCTGGGCCGGCAGCGTCAGACCGATCAAAGCGGCGGCGAACAGAGGAAATATCCTTTTTCTCAACAGATTTGCTCCTTCTATAGCAGGGCTATGTAAAATAGGTTCATTATACCATTTTTCACTAGAAAGTGTCTATCAATGGAAACGGATACAGCACGGCAAAAAAGACCGGCAACCCAATGAGTCGCCGGCCGCGGCGGAGCCGTGCATCAGCCCAGGAAGGCTTCACGCACCCGGTTCCAGAAAGGATAGGGCCGGTAGCGGGCAAAGCTGATCTTCTGATCCGCTACCTGGCAGCGGACAGAAATCAAATCGTCCACGGGAATATTGACATGGTCAATGGTCAGCAGCAGCCGCTGTTCCTTGCGCGAAAAAATATCGCAGTGGTGATGCTTCGGCAGCAGCAGCGGCGAACCCATCGTCCGGAACACGCGGTTATTGATTGAAGCGATCTCGGCAATTTGCAGCGCGTCGATCGTCGGATGAACCATTGCGCCTCCCAGACTCTTATTATAAGCGGTGCTCCCTGAAGGCGTTGATACGCAGATCCCGTCTCCGCGGAACATCTCGAAGGTCGTGTCGTTCAGATCAATCTGAATGACAATGGTGCCGTCCACGCCCTTAAGCGTGAACTCATTTAAAGCGATATGGGTGGACGTGCCCGACTTCTTGTGCACCTCCAGCTCCAGCAGCGGATATTTGACAATGCGCGGCGTGTGGGGCTTCGAATCGGCGGTGCCGCACATATAATCAATCAGCTCGGGAAGCTCGTCCGCCTGCCAGTCGGCATAAAATCCGAGGTGGCCGGTATGCACGCCGACAAAAGCCAGATCGGGAATCCGGTCGATAAAGGTATGGAACGCATGCAGCATCGTTCCGTCCCCGCCGATCGATATGACGATTTCCGGCGATTTCGCGTCAAGCTGCAGGTTCCGCTCCGCGGCCAGCTGGTGAAATTGTTGGCTAAGCTCTATAGACAGCTGATCGCCCCGGTCCAGGACATAATATCTCAAGATGAACTAGCTCCTTTGCAGATTTCGGTCATACTCCGATCATAATCAATCCTGCACGGGAACACAATGTTTGGCCGCAGAAAAATGGACCGGCGCGGTTATGGAGAGGCAGACGGACTTATCTGCCCCGGTTATCCCGCAATAGCCTTAGGCCCCGCACAGCCGCAGCAGCCAGCAGCAGAAAAAGAAGGAAGGCGACCATCAGCCGTCCCGAGCCCGTAATAAGCCAGGGAATGTGAAGCTCCAGACCCTCGGGCAGCCCCGAGGCCGGTACGGAAAGCCTGGGATGCATCAAGGGTTTCCACAGCAGCAGACACAGTACCGCAGCAATGACGGCATGCACCAGCCGGGCAAGCATAAAGGGGAGATAACGGAGTCCCGTCCCATGCAAAATACTGGCGACCTGGGCGTGCACGGATAAACCGCCCCAGGAGAGCACAAACGCAGCCGCCGCAGCTTTCAGCGGCAGGGAAACTCCGGCCGCGCCCCCGGCGGCAGCCGCGCCGAGCGTTACCTCGAAGGTGCCGCTGACGATGGACTCGGCAAGTCCGGGAGAGGCGCCCAGCAGCGACAGGATGGCCGAAACCAGCTTGTACAGCATCGGCAGAATGCCGGCCTGCCTAAGAAGCTCCATCAGGACGGTGAAAAACACGACCAGCCCGCCGACCACAACCATCAGTCTGAGCGAGGACTGGACGGCCTGTGTCAGCACCTCGCCGAAGCTGCGCCCGTCGGCCCGCCTTGCTTCGGCCATCGCGGACAGCGCCCGCTGCAGTCTTCCGGGCTTCGGCCCCCGTGCCGGTGCGGAGGGGTTTGGAGCGCTGGGCTTCGGCCCCCGTACTGGTGCGGAACGGTTTGGACCCCCGGCCTGCGGACCGTCGGGTCTGGTATGTCCGGCGGGTCCGGCAGGTCCCGAGGCTGGATCGCCCGCTGCGGAACGCGCTCCGCTCCGGCCGACGGGCCGCGTTCCGCTCCGGCTGGCGAAACGGTCCGCGCCGCGCCCGTGCAGGGACATCAGCAGCCCGACGAGAAGGCCGCCGCCGTAGTGGGCGACGGCGAGGATCAGACCGAGGCGGGCATCATGAAAGAAACCGACCGAGACAGCGCCCAGTAAAAAGATCGGGTCCGACGAGGTGGTGAAAGCGACAAGCCGTTCGCCCTCCTCGCGCGTCACCAGGTTTTGCTCCCGCAGCTTGGCGGTCAGCCGGGCGCCGACCGGGTAGCCGGAGACATAACCCATCGCCGCAACAAATCCTCCGCTGCCGGGAATACGGAACAGCGGCCGCATAAGCGGATCAAGCAGCGTGCCGAATAGATGAACGACGCCGAAGCCGAGCAGCGCGTCGGAGATAACGAAGAACGGAAACAGCGACGGAAACAGCACATCCCACCAAACGGACAGTCCGCGCAATCCGGCCGCAAGCGATGCTTCGGGATAACGGAGCGTCTGCAGCAGCAGGCCCGCCAGACCGCATCCGAGCAGGACGGTACGGAGCGTAGTAGCTTTCATAGTTCTCCCCTCCCGGTTCTGCTGCCAAATATATGTCGAAATCGGGACAAACAGTACAAAAAAATAACGTAAGCGGTTACAAATCGGGATGATTTTTTCACGAATTTGTGATATTATAATATTAACTAACACCATCAAATCGAATAACGCAATTCACAGTAACATCTCAAGCTGCTTAGTTAATTTTGAGGGATGGAGTGATGGCGATGAGCGTAGTTGCCGGAGTTCTTGTGTGTGCTTTTGTGTATGTGATCCGGGCCTCCCTCGTCCAGCCGGGTGATGAGGATTGGCGGACTTATTGATATGGCGACAAGGCGCTGAACGGACGACGTTTAGCGCCTTTTTTGTGCTGTACGGGACCCTCCCTTGGGATACTTTTAGGCCTCATATGATACTCCGTACGTTATTTGTATTTCCAGACCTCCCCTGTTTGATGGTATAATCGGAGATGTCGGCAAACAAGATAGAACTCGGAAGGAAAGCTGGTACAAACGATGAATCCGAATGAGAGCTTATACGTGAATCTAGGAGGAGCGGAAGGGCTGCGCCGGCTTGTGGAGACGTTTTACGGGAAGGTGCAGAAGCATCCCGGTCTCGGACCGCTGTTCCCTGAAGATATCGCTCCGGTGATGGAGAAGCAGCATGAGTTTCTGACGCAGTTCTTTGGCGGTCCCCCGCTGTTTTCTGAGCGGCATGGCCACCCGATGATGCGGGCGCGCCATATGCATGTTCCGGTCACGCCCAAGCGTGCGGAGGAATGGCTTGACTGCATGAGAGAAGCGCTGGAAGACACAGGAGTGGAGGAACCGCTCCGTTCGACCGTCCTGAACCGTCTGGCCGGTCCCGCCCATCATTTTGTGAATTCGTCCGATACTGTAGACAGCGAAGGTTGAACACGAAAGGGTTGAAGGACCGTTGACTGAATTGGTACCGCTGTACGAAATCAAAGTTTCCTGCTGTAACTGCGACCATGAATTTCATACCTCGAGAGTCAGACCGAGCCTGAAGCGGGCTGTCCGCCAGGACTCCGATTTCTGCTCTTATTACAAAGAGGAGAATCCCGATTATTATGTGGTGCGGGTCTGCCCGCGCTGCGGGTTCGCGTCGACAGAGCATTCGGCGGACAAGCTGGCCGAATGGCAGCGGAAGGCGTTCAGCGAGCAGATCGGCCACCGCTGGACCCAGCGGGAATTCCGGGGCAAACGGAACTGGGAAACCGCGCTGGAATCGTATAAGCTGGCGCTGCTCTGCGCACAGTGCATCAACGACAAGGAACGGATTATCGCAAGTTTTCTGCATCATATTGCCTGGCTGTACCGCTACAAGGGGGAGACCGAGCAGGAGCTTCGTTTTCTTCGGCATTCCCTGGAGGCGTATATCAAAGTGTACGAACATGACGGAGTAAGCGGCAACGATGCCCGTCTGATGTACCTCATTGGCGAGCTGCACCGCCGGGTAGGCGATTTTAACGAAGCCGTCAAATGGTTCTCCAGACTGGTTAACGACCAGCGGATCATGGATGCGGCAATGATCCGGGCCGCTCGGGAACAGTGGGCGCTGCTCAGGGAGCAGATGCGGGCGGGAGACGGCGGTCAGGAGACGGCAGCTCCAGGCGCGCAATAACGTCAAATCTGCGGACCGCATACATCCGGCTGCCAGGCCGCAGGGGGAGACTTGCTGGAAGGCAGACCAAAAAGACGCGAAAGCGAGGGTTCGCTTCTCCGCGTCTTTTCGGATGGATAAGAACGGCCGTACCTTTGGGCCGTAACTGACAACCGGATGGTTTTACCGGACGGCCTGATCGAACAGCAAATAATCCGCGTCCGAGTCGACCACTGTCGGGCGGGAGCTGCAGCACGGGAACACAAGCAGCTTTTTTTTACCTTCGCGGACGCTGACAAGCTCTTTAGGCTTCATGGGCAGCAGCACGTTATCCTGGCCGCAGAACGGGCAGGATTGTACATAGATATCGCCCATAATGATTTCGTAAGGCCACGCATGACTGAAGGGAATCATTTCTTGCCCTCGTCGGACGGGGGAGCTTCCTGTCCCGGGGCCGGTGGGTCCGTTTTGGCCAGCTCGGCGATTTTTTGCAGCAGGATATGCTGGGGCATATGCATGAGATGCTCTAGCGGCACGCCGAGCTTCTTGGATAACGCGATAGCCGTTTCCGGCGATATTTTCAGGGGCGGCATTGTAATTCCTCCTGTCCAGAATGAGTCGTTTGCGGTTCTGGTGTTAATCCCCCTCACTTTACCACGGCTCAGACACAATATCAAAATCAAATGATCCGCCTGCTGTGCGGTGACTTGGAAAGAAAGGTGAATTCTTATGAAACAACCGTTGCCAATGACTTGGGATCTGGATCCCGTTTTTGCGGGCGGCTCCGATTCCCCGGAGCTGAACGCTTTTCTGCAGCAGCTGGAGAGCGACGTTGCCGAACTGGATCGGCAGACCGCGGCGGCTGAAGTCCCTGCGGACCTGCAGAGCGCATCTTCTCTGAACGGGCTGGTGGAGCTGATGCAGAGCTGCATGGCACGCCTGTTTGAAGCGTCGGAGTTTGTAGGCTGTCTTGGCGCACAGGATCAGCATGATAAAGGCGCGGTCCGCCAATCCGGACGCGTTAATACGCTGAGAGCCCGCTTCCAGGGCGTTCAGGCCGAATTGGAAAATCTGCTTCGCCAGGTTGACGACAAGGTATGGGCCGCATGGGTGGAACAACCCGGCACAGCACCGCTGCGCTTCGTGTTGGATGAGAGCAGAGACCGTGCCAAAGAGAAGCTGAGCCCCGAACTGGAGAGCCTGGCGCTGGAGCTGGCAGTCGACGGCTATCATGCCTGGAGCGAGCATTACGATACGATTGTCACTTCCGTAACTATTCCGTTTGGCGAAGGGGAAGAGGAGAAGCAGCTTTCGGTCGGCCAGGCCGCCAACAAGCTGGATGACCCGGACCCGCAGGTGCGCCGTGAAATGTTCGCCAAATGGGAGGAAGCCTGGACAAAAGCGGAAGATTTTTGCGCCGACACACTGAATCATCTGGCCGGTTTCCGCCTGAAGCTGTATGGCCGCCGCGGCTGGGAAGATCCGCTGAAAGAGCCGCTGGCGATGAACCGGATGTCCCGGGAGACGCTCGACATGATGTGGGAAGTCATCGGCCGCAACAAATCGATGCTGGTTGAGTACTTGAACCGCAAAGCGAAGCTGCTTGGCCTGGAATCGCTTGCCTGGAATGATGTTGATGCGCCAGTGGGCCAATCCGGGGGTTCCGTCTCCTACGATCAAGGGGCGGCGGAGATTGTGGAACAATTCCGCAAATTCAGCCCGAAGATGGCGGACTTCGCGCAGCACGCGCTGGAGAACCGCTGGATCGAGGCGGAAGACCGTCCCGGCAAACGTCCCGGCGGTTTCTGCGTGTCGTTCCCGGTCGCGAAGCAATCCCTTATTTTTATGACTTACAGCGGTACAGCTTCCAACGTCTCCACTTTGGCCCATGAGCTAGGGCATGCCTACCACTCTTATGTGCTGGAAGACCTTCCGTTCCTCAACCAGAACTATGCTATGAACGTGGCGGAGACGGCGTCGACTTTTGCCGAGGTAATTGTTGCGGATGCGCAGGTTAAAGCGGCGGAAAGCAGCGAAGAGAAGGTAGCCCTGCTGGAGGCCAAAATCCAGAACGCCGTGGCGTTTTTCATGAATATCCATGCCCGCTTCCTGTTCGAGACGCGGTTCTATGAGCGCCGCAAATCCGGACTGGTCAGTGCAGATGAGCTGTGCGAGATGATGGAAGAGGCACAGAAGGAAGCTTTCTGCGGCGTGCTGTCGCAGTATCATCCGCATTTCTGGGCATCCAAGCTGCATTTTTATGCGACAGACGTTCCGTTCTACAACTTCCCGTATACAGTGGGTTACATGTTCAGCACGGGCTTGTACCGGCTGGCGCTGGAAGAAGGCCCGGGATTTGCAGAACGCTATGATGCGCTGCTGCGCGATACAGGCGTCATGACGCTTGAGGATCTGGCCCAAAAGCATTTGGGCGTGGATTTGACCCAGCCGGATTTCTGGCAGGGTGCTGCCGATCTGATCAAAACGGACATCGAAGAGTTCCTAAGAATGACAGAATAGTGAACCTGCCGCTCCTGAAGAAGGAGAAGCGCGGCAAAACAACAGGCTTCTTAGGTGTGAATGCGAAAGAGCCCCCGAAACCGGGGGCTTTTTTTAATGCGGATGCTGTCGAAAGAACGCAAATTAAAGCGGGGTTGTCAGAAGAGAACAAGAAAAATGCGCATATATAGTAACTATAACCCATTTATGTTGAATTATGTTGTACTGTGCTGTAAGCGTATTCTATAATGAGTCTAAAGCCTTATACAAAAGGCCGGTATGTAGGACTAAGGAGGAAGGGTATGCTCAACACAGACCAGCTTTCGCTTGCTAGACAATTGGATTTGGTGTTTAAAGAACTTCAGGAAGAGCTGTCGGGCCTGTCGTCCGGCACGGTATTTGTGCAAATACGCAATAATGTCATCGGGAAATTCGGTATCCGTCATAACCCCTTGGCTGGAAGAGGCGGCGTATTTAATGAAGAAGAGGGGGGGATGAATGCGGTCCAGCAGGCCTCGTTCCGGTTAATGGCGCTCGAGAGCCTAAAGTACAAAAGACGCTGGACTCACGGGGAGATCAGCTACGAATTTGCGCTTCGCCAAGGGATGGTTATCGTTGACGCGACGCTCGAGTCCAATTACAACATGGCCAATTTGATGATCCGCTATCCGCGCAGCACAGGGGAAGCTAAGAAAGACCAGTCGATCGGTTAGGGGCAAAGACACTTTTAAATTGAACCTGCAAATACATAAAACCCTCCGCTCTCCCGGAGGAGAACGAAGGGTCGGCAAGCTTGCGGCTGTTGACCTTGGGCGGAGGGCGCGGCGCACTGTTACCGCGGGCCGCCGGGACCATGCAGGGTTAGCCTGCTAGCCGGATAATGAAGAAAGACGTGCTACAGGTTGGAACGTCCGGACAATTGCTGTTCAGCCAGCTGTACGAGACGTTTGGTGATGTAACCACCCAGAGATCCGGTTTCGCGGGAAGTGTAGTTTCCGTAGTAACCGTCTTGAGGGATTGTCACACCAAGCTCTTGAGCCGCTTCAAACTTCAGCTGTTGCAGCGCTGCGTTCGCTTGAGGAACGATCAGGTTGTTTCTGCTGCCTCTGCTTCCGCCTTGGCTTTGACCTGCCATACCCATGTTTGTCACCTCCTTCGCCCGTTGTGAAGATAGTATGGGCGTGGTGACTTTAAATCATGCATTCTCGCAGGAGAAAAAAAGGATGGTAATTATTTGCTGGTCTCAGACTCTGGAGAGATCAGCTCTACACAGGTGGACAGCTCTATACGCTGTCCCGGCTCAAGCGGCAGCAGTCCGGTGAACTCCGGATCACCGGAGACGTTAGGCGCATCGGGAAGCCAGGTGTAAGGTTCAATGCACAGGAACTGGTCGGCTGGTCCTTTGGTATAGATCACCCAATGCTTGAACAGGCTGCGGTCGGCAGTATAACGCAGCCCGCAGCCATCCTCGCGGAGCATCAGAGCTTCGGCGGGTTGGCCGGCTTCCATGCGCAGCGCCGTATCAAAGTTGACGCCGCTAAGATTCATTCCGGTACGAAGCGCCTCCAGCTCTCCGAGCGGGAGCAGGCGCCCGCTCGGCAGCAGCTCGCTGTTCAGTTCATAGATGCCTTCAACCGGAAGGGTAAGCGTCCAGCGTTCGGGCTGGCCGTCAATTAAGAACCAGGAGTGGTAGCCCATGCCGAATGGAATCCGCCGTTCTCCAAGATTCGTAACGCTCAGCCGCTGGTGCAGCTTCGTATCCTGCAGCCGGAAGGTCAACTCGAACCGGAGCGGTACAGGCAGCTGCTCCATCCAATGGGGATCGTCGGCAGACCGGAATTCGGTCGTTACCGCGCAGCCGTCTTCGTCTTCTTCGATATCGCTGACACACCAGGACTGAGTACGGTGCAGTCCATGAATATGGTTGTCATTCGCCGTATTGCGGTCGAACTGGTAATCGGCTCCGTCAAAGGTGAATTGTCCTTTACGGATGCGTCCGGGCGGAACAAGCAGCGGAATGCCGAAGTGATAAGGCTTTTGCATGTAAAATTCAAGGTCGTTTTCGTCCGGCGTACGGAGCAGTTCCCGCCCGCGGCGAACATCCAGCAGGGAAATCACGTTGTTTCCCAAGCGGGGAAGAAGGGTAGCTTGCAGATCTCCGCTGTGCAGTATATACGTATCGAAACCGTTCCATTGACCTTTGGTCACCTGTTTCATGAACCATGCTCCTTTGTCGTCATCGTATTCTATGCCGGAGGACCGGGTTGAACAAGATTAATCCTATCATAACAGATTTATGCAGCAGCGGGAGAGGGGATTTGACAACCGCGCCTGGTCTCCCCTATGATTAGAATACCAAAGCAGCAAAAGTCTCTAATGCGATGATGGGGACAAGTAAGCGGACGTGGAGCTTTCAGAAAGCCGGTGGTTGATGCGAACCGGTAAGCGCCTTTTCGCCGAATGGACCCCGGAGCGCCGCGATCGAACGGAAGGAGCCTTCCCAGTAGACCGGCCGGCCATTCCCCGTTAACGGAATCTGAAGGCTGCCTGCATGTTCTGATGGAACAGAGGCGGCGAATAAGGGTGGCACCACGGTCTCACGTCCCTTGCGGATGGGAGGCCTTTTTTGCGTGCTTACAAGTTCAGGATCACCTTTGCCGAGGAAATGGAAGCCTATAGGGGAAGCTTTACTGCAAGAAATCCGTTTCGGACAGGCCGGCAGAGAACGCTGCTTATCAATCACGGAGGGATCCACAAATGACTAAACGTGTGTTTTCGGGCATTCAGCCCAGCGGTCTGCTGACATTAGGCAACTACATCGGCGCGCTTAAAAATTTCATTAAACTGCAGGATGATCATGAATGCTATTTTGTGGTTGTCGATATGCATGCGATTACTGTACCTCAGAGCCCTGAAGCGCTCCGGGAGCAGTCGGAAGCAGTGGCGGCGCTGTTCCTGGCTGCCGGAATTGATCCGAAGCGGTCTAAACTGTACATGCAGTCTCATGTGCCGCAGCATGCCGAGCTTGGCTGGATGCTGACAACACTGACTGCGATGGGCGAACTTGAGCGGATGACCCAGTTCAAAGATAAATCGGCCGGTAAGGAATCGGTTGGCGCCGGGCTGTTCGTCTACCCGTCCCTGATGGCGGCGGATATTCTGCTGTACAATACGGACCTTGTTCCTGTAGGTGAAGATCAAAAACAGCATCTGGAGCTTACCCGGGATCTGGCCGGCCGCTTTAACAGCCGTTATGGCGAATTCTTCACCATTCCCGAGCCGTATATCCCGAAAATGGGCGCACGCATTATGTCTCTGGACGATGCATCCAAAAAAATGAGCAAAAGTAACCCGAACGCCGGCAGTTACATTGCTCTTTTGGATCCGCCGGATGTAATCCGCAAAAAAATCAGCCGGGCGACAACCGATTCCGGCAGCGAAGTCCGGTACGATCCGGAGAACAAGCCGGAGGTCAGCAACCTGATGACCATCTATGCAGAGTGCGCAGGGATGACGCTGCAGGAAGTGGCCGACCGCTACGAAGGACAGATGTACGGCGCGTTCAAAAAAGGACTGGCTGAGGCGGTTGTCGCACAGCTTGAACCGCTGCAGGAGCGTTACCGGGAAATCCGCAGCTCCGGAGAGCTGCCAGACATCCTCGCCGCAGGAGCGGAGTCGGCCCGTGCCGCCGCTGCCGAAACTATGGCGGGCGTCCGGGAACGGATGGGCTTTCTTCCCGTCCGGTAATTAGTGGATGTTAACCAAACAGCCGGCCGACAGGCCGGCTGTTTGCATTTGCTGTGCCGCCAGGATTATTCCTGACGGCGTCTTGCTTTAATGATAAAGCCCCAGCCTATATTGAGCACGCTGGCTATGCCAAGCGCAAACGCCGCCCACAAGTTGTAACTGATGGCGATTGAAGCGAATGTCAAAAGTAAAATAGATGATGACGCGAACCAGAGCGATAAACCTTTACTCATCCCGGGTCTCCTCTCCGCAATCGGCTTTGCGCTTGCCGTCACGCATTTCGTAAACGCTTTTATTGTGCCTTACCCTTTGCCATCGCGTCAAGCCGTAACGCGGCCAAGCGGCGGGCAGCTGCTTTTTCATATCAAAAAAGGAGCGCCGCGGGCACTCCTGGATTTTTTATCCGCTATAAACCCTATCTATTAAAAAAGCTGCACTTTTAAATGGAACCGGGATCGACGGCAAAGCGTTCGTCCAGCTTCTCGCTGCTCAGCCAGCCTACATAAGCGCCAAGCGGGCGGTAATCATGGTCCATCGACAGCACTGCCACAAAAGGAAATTGTTTGCGGTGCAAATACCGGACATCTCCCCAGCGCACAATATAACCGGAAGGCAGTTCTTCAACCTCCGCAATAGCATAAGAAGTAAAATACAGAAACGCCTGGATATCGGGATGCTGCTTCGACTGTTCCACCGCCGGATGGTCCGTGGATTCCGCGCGGCGGATCCAATCCAGACGCGAACCGTTGAGCTGGCCGATTTCATAGCTGCCATCCGGACGAGATTTCACGACATTCCATCTGCGCGGCGATATGGTGGGAATGGCCATATACCGGTCGCCTTTGCTCCCGCGCGGATCGATCCGCCGGATTCCCCGCGTAACCCGGAAGTACACGATCGTCCTCCAGAGATAATAAACGGCGACGGTGGCGTACAGCGTGATGAACAGCGGAACCGGGGGAACGATATCCATCACCCACAGAACAATGGCCGCCGCGTGGCTGGCAAACAGGAACGGGTCAAAGATATGGATGATGTTCCAGGCAATCCAGCGCTCCGTAAACGGTCTGGCCGCTTGTGTGCCGTAGGTGTTAAACAGGTCGGTGAACACATGTACGGCAACGGCGATGAAGCTCCACATTAGAATATGCTGAAGCGATGAGCCGTCCGCTCTTCCGAACAGCGGGCCGGCCACGGCGGTAATGAGAACGGGCCATAAAAACAAAAAAGGCAGGGAGTGGGTGATCCCCCTGTGATTCCGGATGTAAAGCGCGTTGTTCTTCAGCCGCAGCACCGTATCGGCATCGGGCGCCTGGGAGCCCAAAATGGTTGCCAGCATCACCGCGCCGGCAAGCGAAGGATCGGAGGCGACGGAAGGATCGACGAAGGACAGTCCGGCAAGGCCAAGTCCCATAACAAAATGTGTGGCGGTATCCATAGTCAGGTCTCCTTTAGCGGAAGTTCGGAAGTTCTCTATTAATAACTACCCATTTTTATTACCGGTTATTATAATTTTATAAAAAAATCGCCGTCACGTAATTGTCGAATTAATGAACATCCTGAGCGATCATTGTCAAAGTCTTTTCGGGTTTGTTATGATAAAGTTAACAGCGAAAGCCAGTATTTAGTTAATTGTAAAAACTGCGGGATGAAGGACTCGACGCGGAGGCAGTCGGCCTTGGCTAGCGGGTTTTGCTTCGCAAAACTGATAAGGAGGAACTATAGAGACGTGGAAAATCAATTGAGAGTTCAGGCTCCTTCCGATTCCGCACCGGTTTCGTCCAAACCTTCGTCTCAAGAGACGGCATCCTGGCGAGACTATATCGCCATTACTAAACCGGGTATACTTCGATCCAACCTCATTGCAACGTTCGCCGGCTATTGGGTAGCTTCAGGCTGGCAGGTACAATACGGCAGGCTGATTTTGGTCCTGCTCGGCACGATGCTGGTTATGGCTTCGGCATGCGTGTTCAATAATTATTTTGACCGCGAAATGGACATGAAAATGGAACGCACACGCGAGCGGGGGCTGCCGACGGGCCGGATGAAGCCGCAAAACGTGCTGGTGTACGCCGCGCTGCTTGGTATAGCGGGTCTGGCCGTTTTGTTTGGTTTTGCGGGCTTGCTGGCCGGACTGTTCGGCATCGTGGGAATGTTTGTTTATGTGGTGGTCTACACGCTGTGGCTGAAACGCACCTCCACCTGGAGTACCTCCGTGGGTGCGATTTCCGGAGCGATGCCCCCGGTTATCGGTTATGTGGCCGTAACGGGTACTGTGGATGCTGGAGCCTGGCTGCTGTTCGCGCTGCTGTTCCTGTGGCAGCCGCCGCATTTCTGGGCCTTGGGCATCCGCCGCAAAGAAGAATACCGCGCCGCGGGTTTCCCGCTGCTGCCGGTTGTCAAAGGCGTGCGCCGCACCAAGCTGCAGATGATTCCTTATGTGCTGCTGCTGCTGCCGGTTTCGGTACTTTTTTATACGTATGATTATGCAGGTATCTTCTTCCTGGTTGCTTCGTCGGTGCTGTCCGTCCTGTGGCTGGGTCTAACCCTCAAGGGACTGCGCGTCAAGGAAGAGAATGACGAAGCCTGGGCGAAACAGAACTTTTTATTTTCCATTAATTATTTGACGGTCAGCCTGATCGTATTGGTGCTGAACACCACGCATATTTAAGCGCACATGGAGCGCCTGCACGGCCGAACTTAAGAACGGGGGAGCGGAACGTGACGATACTGCGGAAATACAAATGGACCTGGATTCTGCTTGGGGCGGCGCTGCTGCTGTCCGCTTATCTGGCGATCTCAACTTTTGCGTTTGGCGAGGAAGAGCTGCCTGTCATCAGCGAAGTCGAGGATTTTTCGTTTGAAAATGTGGACGGGAGCACCGTGAGCCTCGCCGATACGGAAGGAAAGGTCCGGCTGGTGTATTTCTTTTTCTCCAGCTGCCCGGACGTCTGTCCCGTCACTACGTTTGTGCTGTCTCAGGTGCAGGAGCGGTTAAAGGACCGGGGATTATTCGGGACGGATGCGTCGCTGGTGTCCATCAGCTTCGACCCGGCCAATGATACGCGTGAGAAGCTCCGCGAGTTTTCAGGCCGCTTCAAGGCCGATTACAGCGGCTGGTATTTTTTGCGCGGCGACCAGGAGAAAGTGCGGAAGCTGGCGGAGCAGTCCTTTAAGATTATGATTGCAGGCAAAACGCCTGATGATTTCGCCCATGCTGACCTGATCGGGCTGGTAGACCGGGACAATCGTCTCCGGGCGCTTTATAATCCCGGCGATACCGAAAATATTACGCCTGACTTCTTAGCCGATCAGGTGGAGCGTCTGGCCAAGCAGTAATCACTTGCCGTGTGCTGCACTGCGCCAGTTAGCAGTAATTGTTCGCAGCGCTGCATCAGCTATGCAGTTGTCATGCGGCGTTCGCAGCGCTTCGTCAGCCAGGCAGTAATCCAAGCAGCATTCGCAGCGTGCGCCAGCGAAGCGTGCTCACTTAAACGCCTTATTCATTTCGTCCCTTTGCGGTCCGGAGTGAACAAGGCGATTTTTTGTTAAAGCGTGTAATTTAGCCTGTATGTTCAATAAAAAACATGCGGATCGGGGTAGATAATGAACTCCTCCAGTCCGGCTTTTTCCAGCTGAGCGATCAGGTATTCGTCCGGTGTTCCTTCAACCCCGGCATAACCCCTCCGGGTATAAATATGACCGGCGTCAGGGAAGGCATCCCGCAGAACACCGCGAATCCGCTTGCCTGAACTGTCGTTATCCATATACAAGTATACTTCGCTGTGGCCGACCTTCTTGCGGAGCGACTCCAGCTTCAGGGTATTCAGCGTCCCGAAGGTGCACAAAATGTCCACTTCCGGCTTCAGCAGTCTCCGCAGGCGGCTGCGGTCGTTTTTTCCTTCGACGATAATAATAATGGACATGGCATTCACCTCCGCTGCTATCATTGTACCCAAGCGGCGGAATTTAGCACAAGTGCGGGGCTGTCCCGGCAGCGGTGCTTGTCAACATTCCCCGGGAAATGTTGAAGGGATTTTCTTTGCGCTGTCTTTTATTGCAGCTCCGCCCCGTTAGGCAGGAGCCTGTGAAGCGGGAGGGCAAGCAGACCGTAAATGCATCTGACAGCTGGGGCGGCAGTAAGTACAGCAGACCAGAAGCCGGAATGGTCAATAAAATACAGCAGACCGGCAAGGCGCCGCCTTGACCGGTCTGCTTGGAATGCCAAAATTGGAATAAGAATGGGCCATGCCCGGCTGACGGATAAGCCCGCGGATGGAGCGGTGCCCGTATAAGGCGTCTCTATTTTTACACAAAACAGGTACGCAAAATGATGACAAGCAGGATGTAAAGGACGAGAATCGTTCCGGTGGACGTCCAGAATGGTGTCGGGCAGGCCGCTGCAGGGGATACAGCCTGCGGCTCCTGGCAATGCTGGTATTGGGTCATCGGCTAAATTCACCACACTTTCGTCAGGGCGTTGACTACAATGTATCTTATGCATTCGCCTTCTTCGGGACTGTGCGCCAGCCTAGTTTTAAGGACACTTTATCCGGTGAGCCAGCAGGAGGAGCCTAGACAGTCCTGATAGCAGCCATTGTACTTGGCACGATGGAACAGGGCTGAAGCCGTGAGCTACTCCGCCCGGGGAACAAGCGGCGCGGCTTTGTTTGCCTGCCGCCAAGGCAGCAGCAGCAGTGCTGTCATCAGCAGGAGAAAAGCGATGAAATAGGGAGACACGGTACCCCGAAGCTGGCCGGCCGCGACTGGACCTGCAAAGGCGCCAAGCGACATGGCGATCGATTGTCTCGAAAACGTGCGGCCGAGCCGGCCGGGACCGCCGAGCAGGATAAACAGCGAAGCGACGGCCGGCAGCAGGATTCCTTTGGCTGCTCCCATGACAAACAAAACGGCGCCTTGCGGAAGAAGAGGAAACGCAGCCAGCATAAAAAAACACAAGGCCATGCCCAGCAGCCCGACAGCGATTCGTCCTTCCGGCTCAAGCCGGGCCAGAAACAGCAGGCTTAACGTGGATAAAGCGCCCAGACTCAGCAGGGACAGCAGCACTCCGGTTGACAGCATGCCTCCGCCGCTGCCTTCCTGTGCGAGGGGAAGCTCGAAAAAAAGCACGCCCTGCGCGCAGGAGATAAAAAAAGGCAGCAGATAGTAGCGAATCGACACGGAATCTTGTTGACCGGCCTTTGGAGAAAGAGCGGGAGCAGCTGCAGCGGCGTGCAAGGGGTGTTCCCGCTCCTCCGCCCGATGGCGGGGGAGGCTGAAATACGCGAGCAGACCGGTTGCGATCAGCAGCCAGCCGAGAGATCCGAAAGTACCCGAGTACCCGGCATGGGTGACGATGTAAGCGCCGGCCGCCGGCGACACAACGGAAGCAAGCGTGTGTATGATGCCGTTGCCGGACATGTATTTCCCCTGGGTCACAGGATCTCGAGAGAGCGAAGCCAGCAGCGTCATGCATGCGGGAGATAAAAAAGCCAGTGCAAACCCGCTTGCGGCCCGCAGTACCAGCAGATGCCACGGCTGGGTCGCCTGCGCTTGGAATAGCAAAATAATGCCTGCCGCCGTCAGACTGAAGACAATGTAACGGCGGCTGCCCCGGCGGTCGATCAGATTACCCGCCAGCAGGTTGCCGGGCAAATGCGTAAGCGAATACATGCCCATCATCCAGCCGATAAAGGCGGGACCTGCGCCAAGCGACAGTGCGAACGGTGTAAGAATCGGGTACTGCGCATGCAGGTCGAAGAAAGCAAGAAATAAAAACAGGTACAGCCAGATTGCGGTTTTCACTCGGTAACCCCCTTTCTTGTCGAGCCCAAAAAAGTTACAGTTCCTGGACAGCGGTGCCGGCGGACGGGCACCCGGATACTTGTACTGTACGTGGCGGGAAGGCAGGTTATTCCACCGCCGGAGAATCATGAATTACACGCCGGGTTCATGTATAATAATGAATAGCCGTGCCCGTCTTCGGGAGAACGGACGCCCAAATACGGGATATCAGCTGACGGGAGTGTTGAAGGATTGATGGATACACAGGTATGGATGCAGTTTATCAAGGAAAATTGGCTTGTCATTGTTGTTGCACTTATTGTGCTGTTTGTGGTGATCAACCTGGTCAAGACGGTCATCAAATGGCTGATCGTTATTTTGATAGTGGTGGGTCTGTTTATCTATAGCGGAATCACGCTGGATCAGATTAAAGACACCGTAAACCTCGACTCCATTGGGGCAGCCGTCGGCAAGGTAACCGACGACACGGTAGCCGCACTGAAAGAAGAGGCCGGCGAAGCGATGCTGAAAGAGGCCCAGGATGCGAAGTACATTTCTAATGGAGACGGCACCTTTACGATTGAATCCCCGAACCTTGAAGTGCGGGGGGCGGCGGATTCCGACAAGGTTCAAGTCACATTCCGGGGCATTTCGCTTGGCGAATGGAGCATTAATGACACGATGAACACCTTTGTTAAAGAAGCCAAACAGCATTCCGATGCCGGCGCTCAATAACGAAGAACGGCAGGAGGAACGTGATGATCGCTGAATGGCTCGAAAGCATACGTGAAGGACATCTGATTTCTATCGGGCTGCTGCTGATTGTGCTGCTGTCTGTGCTGCAGGGCTGGGTACGCGGCCTGCCCGCTTCGGCTGGCAGGCTAGTTTCGTTTCTCGGGTCGGGCCTGGCGACGCTTGGCGCGCTGGTGCTTGCTGTCCCCGCCGCCGCTTATTTGTCCCCGCTGGTGCGGGATTGGGCCGCTCAGGTCGAGATGCCGGAAGGGCAGGCTTCGGCCTGGGCTCAGCTCGGCTATACGCTCGCGTCTTCACTGGCAGATTCGCCGCTGCTGCGTTATGCCGCGGTACTGCTGGTGGTGTGGTCTGCCGTCCGGCTGCTGATCCGGCTGCTGCTTGCGCTGCTCCCGCTGCCCCGGCGTATCCGGGAGGCGCGCCGGCCGATGCGAGCCTTTGGCTTCAGCCGGATTGGAGGCGCAGCGGTGGGCCTGCTGATCGGGGCCGCACGCGGGATTGTGGTTGTAGCCGCGCTGTTCGTGGGCATTGCATTGAATCCGGACAGCACCTTCAGCCGTTATGTGGAAGGATCGCCGGTTTACCGGCAGAGTGCGGACGCCGTGATTCAGCCGGTAGCCGGCCGGGCGGTACAGGAGAAGCTCCCGGTGCTGACCAAAACGGTGGCCGCAGAAATGCACGGCATTCTCAGCCGCAGGTACGAGGTGGTCGACCGTGAGATTCCCGCCGATATTGAGGGTGCCGCCCAAGAAATTGCGGGAGACGCGGGGACAGCCGAAGAGAAAGCCAGAAAGCTGTACGATTGGATCGGCAGCCGGGTGGTTTACGATCATGAGAAGGCGGACAATTATGAGCAGCACCGCATCTGGAAAGAGCAAACCCCGCAGGACACGTTCGACACACGCAAAGGCGTCTGTATCGACTACGCCAGACTTTATGCGGTAATGGCCCGCTCGCTTGATCTCAAAGTCCAGGTGGTGACCGGACGGGGCTATGACGGGAGCGGCGGATACGGGCCGCACGCCTGGAATGAAGTCTACCTGCCGGAACAGGAAAAATGGATTCCGCTTGATGCGACTTGGGCGGTCAGCGGCGATTGGTTTAATTCTCCCGAATTCGACAAAACTCATGTCCGGGAGAACGCGCTGTGAAGGCGCGGCGTCTTTCCATGTGATACAATGGGAAAGGCAGTTACAACAGAGTGAAGGAGAGATGGCAGGTGAAGCTCTTCAGCAGGCTTAATCCTGCGGGAGAACGGGAGGAATCGGGCAAGACACGGCTCAACTCTAGAATCAACGCGTTTTTTTTCGGCGCGTTTCTCATATTTTGCCTGATTTTGCTCCGGCTTACTTTCGTTCAGATCGTACAAGGCCAAGATTTATCGGAAGCGGAAGCGAAACGGGATACCCGGGATGTGCCGCTGCCGGCCATCCGGGGCAGCATTAAGGCGGCGGGCGGCGAAAATTTGGCGTATTCAGTGCCGGTCCAATCGCTTTATTTTACTTTATCGGGCGATTATACCAAGACCGGTCCGGACGGGACGCCAACGCCCGAAGCGCTTGCCAAAGCGGATGAGCTGGCCAAGAGCCTTGCAGCTGATTTTGCGCGGTATGGCAGTTCTGGCGAGTCCCAGCCCTCCAAGGAAAATATTCTGGATGCGCTGGATCTGGGTTCGGCCAAAGCGTGGGGATACATGTCGCGGCGCATCAAAAGCGGACTTGGCAAAGCGGAAGTCGCTTATTTTATGGAGCAGCGGGAGCGCTACCCCGGCCTGGAAGTCGTCGAAGAAAGCGAGCGGCTGTACAGCAAGGATACTGTAGCCGTTCAAACGGTAGGATACACGAAGCAGTTTAAGTATTCGGACAGCATCCCGAAATACCAGGATATTTTGCAGAAGATGAATAAGCAGGCTGACCCGGGCCTGAATTACCGTTCCGACGAATATGTTGGATACGACGGGCTGGAACTGCTGTTTCAGGAAGAACTGCGCGGCAGAAACGGCTACAAGACGGTCTCAATTAATCCGCAAAATCTGGTGGAAGGGGTCGAATCGGTAACGCCCCCCGTTAAAGGTTATGATGTATGGACTACTATTAATAAGCATATCCAGTTGAAAACCGAGCAGGCGATCATGGACCGGCTGGACTGGCTGCACAGCCATCCTGTCGAGGGGAAGCTGCATAAAGACGCCTTGACCGGTTACGCGGTGGCGATGGAGGTCGATACCGGTCATGTCGTGGCTATGGCCAGTATGCCCGATTACGACGCCAATGTGTGGAGGAATCTTACGACTGAGGCATGGGACCAGATTATGAGCCGTTATCAGAACGGAGCTGTAACCCCAAATGCATCGGGCAAATCGGGCCACGGCTTCGAATCGGCGGTGTTCCTTGGTTCAACCATCAAACCGCTTACCGTTCTTGTCGGACTGAAGGAAGGCTTTATTACAACTTCCACACAATATGTAGATACAGGACGGACGGCATTCGGCAAAAAAGGCCACGAGCAGGAAGTCAGCAACGCATCCGGCCATGTATACGGCAAAATGGACCCGGCGCTGGCGATCGAGCTCTCCTCAAATGTATTTATGATCGACAAGGTGGCCCTGCCGCTGTACCGGAAGTATCAGGACCGGAGCCTTGAAATCTGGGACCGGTACATGAAGGATTTCGGTCTCGGCGTCGCCCCGGGCAGCGGCCTGCCCGGCGAGTATAAAGGGCTGCTGAATTACAAGAACCCGGAGGCGGCCGGCAGCACCCAGGCAGCGATGGTATATGCTTCATTCGGCCAGCAGGCAAAATATACGCCGCTTACGCTGGCTCAATATGCTTCCACCCTCGCCAATGAAGGCAAGCGGATCAAACCGCAGCTGGTGAGCCGGATAACCGATGAGCAGGGACGGACGGTCCGGACCTTTGGCCGAGAGGTGCTCAGCGAGGCCAGCTTCGATCCCACCCACTGGCGTGAAATCCGCAGCGGGATGAACAGTGATGTGAAAGAGGCTTTTGCCGGATTCCCGTACGATTTTGCCCGCAAGACCGGCACGTCGGAGCAGGAATATTGGAGCAAGGGCCGGCGTCAGGTATTCGACAACGGCGTGTTCATCGCTTACGCGCCGCGCGAGAATCCGAAGCTGGCGGTGGCGGTGGTCATTCCCGAAGGCGGATTCGGGTCAAAAAGCGCCGCTCCGGTGGCCCGCGCCATTTTTGACGCGTATGACTGGGAATACGGTCTGGACGGCGTACCTAAAAAGAACGCCCGGCCTGCGGCGGAATCATAGGCCGGGTTCACCGGATTAGAATACAGGCAGCAATCAAGCGGCGCCAAGAGACAAGAGAGACCGCGCCGCACCGGTCTGTTTCGCTCAAGCCGAAGCGTGGCACCAAATTTAATCAGTAAAGGGGAGAGACCGGCTGTGAGTCCCTTCGTGAAACAAACCCCGCCGGATGACGACAAGCCGAATCAGTCGCTGAGTCTCCGGATCAACGTGTTTTTCTTCAGTACATTTATCATTTTCTGCGTCATCATTGTGCGTCTTGCGATTCTGCAATTTGTGGAAGGCCCGACGCTGAAGGAAGAAGAAGCAAGCCGTGACACCAAAAATGTGCCGCTCGCGGCAAGCCGGGGCAGCATCCGGGCTGCGGGAGGCGAGAAGCTGGCGTATTCGACGCCGGTGCAGTCCTTGTATCTGACGTTAACCAAAGAGTATAATGCGACGGTTACGGACAAGGAAACGAAAAAGGAAACGCTGACGCCTGAGGCCCGCACTAAAGTTTATCAGCTGGCCGACAGCCTGGTAGCGGACTTCAACAAATACGGCGATCCGAATGCGGAAAAGCTGACCCGTGAGGACGTTATCAAAGCGATGGACCTGTATTCCAAGAAATCCAAAGGGTACACGCCGCGGAAGATCAAGTCCGGTCTTAGCGATGCAGAGGTAGCCTACTTCATGGAGAACAAATTCAAATATCCGGGACTGGACATTGTGGAGGAGGATATCCGCCACTATGACAAGGATACGGTAGCCGTTCAGACCGTCGGTTATATTAAACCGTACAAGTCGGCCGGCAGTCTCGGCAAATATCAGAACATTCGGCGAAATACGGTGGACGGCAAAGACCCCGGGCTGCTGTACAAGGAAGATGAATTCGTCGGATTCGACGGGCTGGAGCTGCAGTACCAGGAGCTTCTTCGCGGCAAAAACGGCTATAAGGAAGTTTCTGTCAATCCGCAGAACATGGCTGAAAAGGTGGAGAACGTCGTGCCCCCGGTAAAGGGCAACGACATCTGGACCACGATTAACAAGAATATTCAGATGAAGACAGAGCAGGCGATCATGGACCAGATCAGCTGGCTGCACCGCAATCCGGTGCAGGGTAAGCTGCATCCCGATGCGGTAACCGGCTATGCGGTCGCGATGGAGGTCGATACCGGCAACGTGGTGGCTATGGCCAGCATGCCCGATTACGACACCAATGTTTGGACCGGAGGCAGCATGCCATCCGACGTATGGGATAAGATCAAGTCCAATTACCAAAACGGAACAATTACGCCGTATTCGTCAGGCAAATCAGGCCATAACTTTGACTCCACGGTGCTGCTTGGCTCGACAATCAAGCCGCTCACCGTATTGATCGGTTTGAATGAGGGCTTCATTACAACGAGTACCACCTACACGGATACGGGCAGCACGAAGTTCGGACGTGAAGGCTATGAAACGACTGTCCGCAACGCAGGCAGCCATGCTTACGGGTTCTTCAGCTCACCGGCCAAAGCCATTGAGAAATCATCCAACGTCTTCATGATCGACAAGGTCGGCAAAAAGCTGTACGAGAAGTATGGCGGCAAAAAAGGCGTCGAGGTGTGGGATAAATATATGAAGGAATTTGGCCTCGGCGTCTCGACCGGCAGCGGGCTGCCGAAGGAATACCTCGGTTTCCTGAACTATGTCGAGGAAGCCAAGATCAGTTCCCAGTCCGCGTTGGTGTATGCGTCCTTCGGCCAGCAAGGGCGGTATACCGTGCTGCAGCTTGCGCAGTATGCTTCCACGCTGGCTAACCAGGGTGTGCGGATCAAACCGCAGCTCGTCAGCAAAATTACCGACTCCACCGGCAAAGTCATCAAGCAGTTTGAGCGGGAAGAGCTGAATAAAGCGGACTTCGACAAGGCCTACTGGCGTGAAGTGATTCGCGGGATGAACAGCTCTGTAACGGCGTTTGACGACTTCCCGTACGATTTTGCCCGGAAGACGGGAACTTCACAGCAGACGGATACAGCAGGCAAAAACCGGGACAACGGCGTTTTCATCGCTTTTGCTCCGCGTGAGAATCCAAAGCTGGCTGTAGCGGTGGTCATTCCGGACGGCGGCTTCGGCTCGAACAGTGCGGCGCCTGTCGCACGCAAAATTTTTGATGCTTATGATTGGGAATACGGCCTTAACGGCGTGCCTAAAAAGACGCTGCAGCAGCAGAACCCGGACGGCACAGCCGCTGATAAGAAGGACACAGAGAGAGAATAACCCTAGATCAGGATAGGGGCAAAGGATGCACACATAGAAACGGAGGAACGGCATGACTGGACAATACCGGCTGTTGGCACTGGATATGGATGGAACCTTACTGAATGATGAACAAAAGATAACGCCCGAGACGGTCAAGTGGATTCATAAAGCGGTGGAGGCGGGGGTGTATGTCTGCCTCTCCACCGGGCGGGCTTTCAAAAACGCCTACCCGTATGCGCAGGAACTAGGCTTGTCGACGCCGATGGTTACGGTCAACGGCAGCGAGGTATGGCGGCGCCCGAACGAGCTGTACCGGCGGTCGCTGATGGATCCGCAGGCGGTCGGGGCCATGCATGCGCTGGCGGTGGAGCATAAGGTCTGGTTCTGGGCATATGCCGTCGAAGGGCTGTTTAAGGAAGAGAATTGGGACGGCAACCTTGACGGCCGGGAATGGCTCAAATTCGGTTATTACACGGAAGATGATGAGATCCGCCACCGGATTCTTCTGCAGCTGCAGGATATGGGCGGTCTGGAAATCACGAACTCCTCGCCGCACAACCTGGAGATTAACCCGGGCGGCGTCAACAAGGCGACGGGCATCGGCGAAGTGTGCAAGCTGCTTGGTCTGACGATGGATCAAGTGGTCGCTGTCGGGGACAGCCTGAACGATTTGGCCGCAATACAGGCGGCGGGTCTGGGCGTCGCGATGGGCAACGCGCAGGAGACGGTGAAGCAGGAAGCGGACGCGGTTGTGGCCGGGAACAATGAGGACGGCATTGCGGAAGTTATCCGGGAGTATATTTTGGTATAACCGATGGATTGAGCAGAAGGAGTGATGGGGCTTGGCGATTCTGGGCTGGACACTGATCATTGTATTGTTCCTGGTGGGAATGGCTGGTGCGATATTTCCTGTACTGCCGGGAGCGCTGGCGATTTATTTCGCTTTTTTTGTGTACGGCTGGTTCTTTTCGTTCGAGCCGCTGACTACATGGTTCTGGATTACCCAAACGCTGATTGTGGTGGTGCTGTTCGTCGCCGATTATCTGGTTGGAGCATGGGGCGTGAAAAAATTCGGCGGCTCCCGTGCATCGGTGATCGGCAGTACCATCGGCATCATTATCGGACCGTTTGTGATTCCGGCGTTCGGGCTGGTGATTGGGCCTTTTGTCGGTGCGTTTATCGGGGAATTAATTACCGGGGCTTCGGCGGGCAAAGCCGTCAAAGCCAGCATCGGCGCTCTTGTCGGTCTGCTCAGCAGTACGGTCGTCAAAATCCTGCTGCAGGTCGCAATGGTGGTCCTCTTCTTTATCTGGATCGCATTGTAATTCATTAACAAGTAAAGAAGGGGAAACAGTTTGTCCAAGAAGGAATCTTTTATCAAAGGCACGCTTATTCTGGCGGCGGCCGCTTTGGTCGCCCGCGTGCTGGGCATCTTTCAGCGGGTCCCGCTGGAGCACTTATTTAATGATATCGGTAATACAGCCTTCACTCAGGCTAATAATATTTACCTGATGTTGCTTACACTGGCTACGGCGGGCATCCCTAGCACCCTGAGCAAGATGATATCGGAACGCTATGCGCTGAACCGGCCGGACGAAGCCCGGCAGATTTACCGTGCGGCGCTGATTTTTGCGGCTGTCAGCGGCGTGCTGATCAGTATTGTGCTGTTTGCCGGGGCACAGCTGATCGCGAACCTTTCGGGCGTACCGGAAAGTGCAGCTGCAATTCGGGCAATTGCTCCGGCGCTGCTGCTGTTTCCGGCAATCGCGATGATGCGGGGCTATTTCCAAGGGCGCAACAATATGGCAGCTGGCGGTATCTCTCAAATTGTTGAACAGATTGCCAGGGTGGCGACGGCCATCCTGCTGGCCTACATTCTGCTGAAGCAGGGCTACGACAATCCAACCATGGCTGCGGGTGCGGCGTTTGGCAGCGTGTTTGGCAGTATCGCCGCTTTTGCTGTCATGATTTATTATGGCGTAAAAATGCGCAGAGACGAGCAGTCGCCGGACCGGCTGCAGGCCGGGACAGGTATCAAACTGCCGCTGCGCAGCATTTATAAAGATATCTTTACTTTGTCGATTCCGATTGTGCTGGCCGGGATGACGATTCAGGCTGTTTATTTTATCGATTCTACGCTGACCGTACCGCTGCTCAGCGGTTCGATTGGTACAGCTGAGGCAACGGCCATGGTTGCTATTTTGGGCCCGAAAGCACAGAGTGTGGCAGGAATCCCGCCCGTGCTGGCCATTGCCCTCAGCACGTCGCTGATTCCGGTCATATCGGCGGCGTACGCAAGGAAGGATGAAGAGCATTTGAAGCGACAGATGACATTGGCTCTTCGGATCTCCATTTTGACTGGCACGCCAATTGTGCTTGCGCTTGTTACAGCTGCGCACTCGGTCAACGGCCTGCTGTTCAAGGACTTGTCAGGTACCGGTATGATTGCTTTGTTGACATTCGGCACCATTTTCCAAATTACGATGATGACCACAAACTCCATTTTACTGGGAATGGGCAAATCCAGAACATCAATGTATTATGTGCTTGGCGGTATTCTTGTCAAATTGGCCGGCAGCTTTGTGCTGAGCCGGTTCATGGGGATCTACGGCATTATTCTGGCAACTGCCCTCTGTTTTATCTTTATTACACTCCTAAATCTCCGGCTGTTGAAGCAAATTGTGCCGTTCCGGATTATGGGCAGCCGCTGGGCCGGTTACGGGCTTGCCGCTGCAGTCTCTGCCGGGATCGGCTACGGACTGAACGCAGCGGGAATCCTGCTTACCGATATGATGCCCGCCCGTCTGGCGTATTTGCTGACCTGCCTTGTTGTTGGCGCAGCGGTAGTTGTAGTCTACCTCGTGCTGCTGGTTGTATTTGGCGTCATCAGCCGCCAGGAAATTTCGGGGTATCCGCGTCCGCTTCAAAAGGCTTTACGGCCTTTAATGCGGTTCCAGCCGGCGCGAGTGCGTGCGGACGGGGAATAAGGAGTTATAAGAGAAATTGCGGCGGGCACCCTATGGGAGCCCGTTTTGCACAGGGAAGTTTACCCGGAGGGAGGGAAACTTCGGTTGAACTTCCCCTACATGAGAGCTGGCCGCAGGGGCGTTTTTAGCCGATGCCATGTCACCCGCCTTTTTTAGCTGAGCGAGAAGGGTTTGGCATGGAGCGTGCCGGATTGTATATGATATTTATCGCTTTTTTGGGGTCCTTCATTGACTTCCGCTCCGCATTTTGCTTCACTTAGAGTACAGACCGGCAAGGACGCCGTACATTATTAATCGAAGGGACAGGTGTTACCGCATGGATAAAGTAACCTCCCCCGCCGAATTTCAAATCGCCATTCAACCGCCGAGACTTACGGTAGCGGTGTTTAAGGCCGACTGGTGTGTGGACTGCAAGTTCATCGATCCGTTTATGCCCGAAGTAGAACGCAATTACGCTGACAAGCTTACATTGATTGAAGTGGATGTCGATCAGGTCGGCGATGTCAGCCAGGAACAAAACATCCTGGGGATTCCAAGCTTTGTCGCTTACAGCGACGGAAGAGAGCTTGTCCGTTTTGTCAGCAAGCTGCGCAAATCGCGCGAAGAGATCGAAAATTTCTTAAATAACGCTGTGGCTGTGTATAACAGCCTCCAGGAATAAAACAGCTATCCGCCGCTGCTGCCCCCATTAGCGGTAAGCCGCGGCGGATTAGCGCCGGTCCGGAATTCCCGTCTTACTACATTATGCGATGCAGGTGAAACCATTGAAGACACAACAGCTGAAATGGCTTAGTTACGCAACCTGTCTCGTCATGTTCCTCGCGCTCTTTGGCGGAGCGGTGGTAACCAAGACGGGATCGGGTCTGGAATGCGGGAACGAGTGGCCGCTGTGCCACGGCAAGTTCATTCCCGCCTATACAGTAGGCTCTATGATTGAATATACGCACAGACTGGTCAGCGGATTGGCCGGACTGCTGTCGCTGGTGTCCATGTACGCCTTCTGGAGATACGCGCCTTCACGGCGCGATTTGCAGATCTATGCGCTGCTGACGCTGATCTTCGTCATCGTCCAGGGAATTATGGGAGCGCTTGCGGTGGTGAAGCCGCAGGTGCCCGCCGTCAAAGCGCTGCATATGGGCTTCTCGCTGATTGCGTTTGCAAGCGCGGTCATGCTGGCGCTCGGAATGAAGCGGCGGGCCTCGGAGGCCTTCAGCGGCAGTGTGTCCGGAGGAAGCGTAAGCCGGGGCTTCCGCAATCTGGTGTGGGTTACGACGGTGTATGCGTATATCGTCGTGTACATCGGAGCCTATGTCAGCCACACCGATTCCAAAGGCGGCTGCAGCGGCTGGCCGCTCTGCAACGGAGAATGGATTCCCGAGCTGTCGGGGGGCGTGGGCATTATGTTTGCGCACCGGCTTGCGGCGCTGGCGCTGTTTGGCCTGGTCGCCCTGATCGGGCACCTGGCGTTTTGGCGCTACCGGTCGGAAAGGGAAATCCGCATGCTGGGTCTGGCAGCAACGGGGTTGGTGTTAGCGCAAGTATTCAGCGGTGCGGCGGTGGTCTACACGCTTGGCAACGAACAGCTGTCGATTTTTGCGGCGCTTGCTCACATTACATTGATCGCCGGACTGTTTGGCATTCTTTGCTATTTAAGCGTTCGGGCCGGCCAGCTGGCGGCTCAGCCGCTTTATGTGGATTCGGGAACCCGGGGAGCTAAGCGGGTGTCCTGATGATTTCCGCAGGCGGAAGGCTGGCTGCGGTTTGTGGTTTACAGAATTGCCGATACGGTTAAATATAAACGGCATACGGGTGGAGGCATAAGCGGATAGCCTCCGCGCCGCTTGGAACACTAGGCGTAAAGCCTTGGGATCGCTGATCAACGGCGGTCCTCTTTATTTCCGGTTTTGAACAGCCGGGTCAGACAGAAGGGGGAGAGCAGCATGCTTCGCAGTTTACTCGGCGAGCCGCCCCGCGAAAATGAAGGCATTTTGGCGGAGGCGATGGACAGTATGGCGCAGATGAGCGCTGTGCTGCGCAAAGAAATCAAAGCGCGCGGAGACTCCGCGCAGGAGTTCCGCAAGATGGAAATCTGGATCGAGGGACTGATTTCATCCCTTGACGAGCTGGAGCAAAGCTGGCACGCGGCTGCCCATTTTCGCCAATCGGTACAAAGCGAATATGCGGACGAGCTGTCTCCCAAGGAACAGGAGGAGTATGCCAGGTACGTTTATTTTTACAAAAACGGCTTTATCCGCGTATTCTCTCTTCTTGACAAACTGGGAACGGTGTTAAACGAGCTGTACGATCTCAATACATCCAAAGTAAAAGAGCACTTCTCCTATTTCACCGTGCTGCGGCAGTTTCGGGCGGTGAAGGCGCATTCCCGGCTGGCGGACAAGCTGTTCGCCATCAAAGACTCTTACCGTGACGCCATGCAGATTCTCCGCAGGCGCCGCAATGCGGAAATTCACTATATGAATTCGGAGATGCAGGATGACATGTGGCAGCGCGCCCACGATCCCGAGGAAAAAGTGAAGCTGGAGGACCTGGACCGCCATTTGGACGAGTTGAAGCAGGGGCTGGAGATGGTCTGTAAAACGCTGGCCGAGACGTTCCGGTACAGTCTGAACGAATGGCGCAAAACAGGGCGGCGGCGCTAAAGCGTTTGCGCTCTGTTTTTCCGTAAAATCCCTTTGACAAAGCGTATAAAACTAAATATACTTAGGACACAATTTCATACCAACCATCTTATCGAGAGTGGCGGAGGGACAGGCCCGATGAAGCCCGGCAACCGATTTGCAGGCGTGTGAAACGCAGGCAAGTGACATGGTGCTAATTCCTACATTACCGGACGCGAAGAAACGCAGCGGTATTGGCAGATGAGAGAGGAAGTCCAACTGGAATATAGGCCTCTTGCGATCTGTCAAAGGATTGCGGGAGGTTTTTTTGAGTTAGAGGGAGGAAGAACGGAATTGATTGAGCTGAAGCAACTGACGAAAGTGTACGGCAAAGGCCGACAGTCGGCCACCGCGCTTTCCAATCTGGATTTATCGATAAAAAAAGGGGAAATCTTCGGCGTCATCGGCCACTCAGGCGCAGGCAAAAGTACGCTGATCCGCTGCATTAACCTGCTGGAACGCCCCACATCCGGCGAAGTATGGGTGGACGGCGTCGACCTGACCAAGCTCGGCAAAAACCAGCTGCAGGAAAAACGCCGCAAGATCGGCATGATTTTTCAGCATTTTAATCTGCTGTCGTCGGCTACGGTATATGAAAATATCGCGTTTCCGCTGCGCCTTGCGGGTACTTCCTCCTCAGAGGTGGACCGGAAGGTCAAGGATTTGCTGACGCTGGTTGGCCTGGAGCCGCACAGCAGCAAATATCCCGCCCAGCTGTCAGGCGGACAGAAGCAGCGTGTTGGAATTGCGCGGGCGCTTGCCAGCGATCCGGACGTGCTCCTGTGCGACGAAGCGACTTCGGCGCTTGATCCGCAGACAACGGATTCCATCCTCAGACTGCTCCTGGACATCAACCGGAGATTCAACCTGACGATTGTCTTGATCACCCATGAAATGCATGTAATTCAGAGCATTTGCGACCGGGTGGCCGTCATTCACGGCGGCGGTATCGTCGAACAAGGTGAGGTCACCGAGGTGTTCCTGAAGCCAAAGCATGAAGTAACCAAAGAGTTTATCCGCAGCGAAAATCAGAATGACGGACCTATCCGGGCTGCGATTGACGAAACGGCCCATGAGAGCTCGCGTGCGGCGAAAATTACATTTCTCGGCGAAAAAACGTACGAATCTACGCTGTCCCATGTTACGCGGGAGACGGGCGTAAATTTTGCGATTTTGCAGGGGACGATTTCGACGATCAAGGATGTGCCGTACGGCCAGCTGATCGTGCGTTTTGAAGGGGATCCGCAGTCCATTGACGCGACGATCGCCCGGCTGACCAGCCAAGGACTTGATGTGGAGGTGATCCGCTGAGATGGGACTGAATTTTTCGGAAGTGGATTGGCAGGAAATCGGCCAGGCAACGGTGGATACCTTTAAAATTATGGGTTTTTCCGGATTGTTCACAATAATCCTTGGTTTACCACTCGGAATTGTGTTATATTTATGGGGAAGATCCACATCGCCTTTCGTAAGGGTGCTTTATACGGTATTATCGATCATCGTTAACATCCTGCGTTCGGTGCCGTTTATCATTTTGATTGTAGCGCTGATCCCGTTCACACGGTCCATTGTTGGCGTATCGACCGGCGTATTGGGCACCATTCCGCCGCTGGTCATCGGCGCGGCTCCCTTCTTCGCCCGTCTCGTGGAGACGGCGCTGCGTGAAGTGGACCGCGGGGTGATCGAAGCAGCTCAGGGGATGGGCGCCTCTACCGGGCAGATTATCCGCCGGGTGCTGCTGCCGGAAGCGCGTCCGGGCCTGATCGCGGCAATCACAATCACGATTGTCACGCTGGTATCCTACACCGCCATGTCCGGCATGGTTGGCGGCGGCGGACTCGGTAATCTGGCGATTAACTACGGCTATTACCGGTATGAGAAGGAAGTTATGATCATCTCCGTTTTCCTCATGGTCGTGCTGGTGCAGCTGCTGCAGATGGCCGGCGACCGGCTGGTGAAGCATTTTACCCGGAAATAAGGAATATTGGAATAAGCAACAGGGGAACAAGGAAATAGAGGAATAAGCAATAGGGGAAATAAGGCAAGATCATATAGAGATCCTTATTTTACACAGATTAATGATAAGAGAGGGGATTGTACCATGAAAAAACTGTCCATGTCACTGATCAGCGTTATGCTGCTCGTGCTGCTTGCCGCTTGCGGCAGCAACAACGCCGCAAATAACGGCGGCACAAACGCCGCTGCGTCCAGCGCTCCGGCTCCTGCCGCTGAGGGTACGGCAACAGCTGAACCATCCGAAGCTCCTGCCGCTGAACCGGTTACGTTGACTGTCGGCGCATCGCCGGTACCGCACGCCGAGATTTTGAAGGCCATCGCTCCGCTGCTGGAAGAGCAAGGCATCAAGCTGGAGATTAAGGAATTCACTGACTATATTCTTCCGAATACCGAGCTGGCCCAAAAACAGATTGATGCGAACTTCTTCCAGCATCAGCCTTACCTGGACGAGCAGAACAAGCAAAACGGCACCGATCTTGTCGGTGTAGCTTCGGTCCATGTTGAACCGTTCGGCGCTTACTCCAAAAAGGTGAAATCGGTGGACGAGCTGAAAGACGGCGCTAAAGTAGCGATCCCGAACGATCCGAGTAACGGCGGCCGCGCGCTGATCCTGATGGCCAAAAACGGCCTGATCAAGCTGAAAGACGACACCAACATTTTGTCCACCAAAGCGGACATTACTGAAAACCCGAAGAACCTCGACATTATTGAGCTGGATGCAGCCATGCTGCCCCGTCAGCTGGAAGAAGTTGACTTGGCTCTGATCAATACAAACTATGCGCTGGAAGCGAAGCTGGTTCCAACCAAAGACGCCCTGTTCATTGAAGACAAGGAATCGCCGTATGCGAACCTGCTCGTTACCCGTCAGGACAACAAAGACTCCGATGCCATCAAAAAACTGGCTGCGGCATTGACGTCCCCGGAAGCGAAAAAATTCATCGACGAACAGTATAAAGGTTCGATCGTTCCTGCGTTCTAAGATTTGATGGATTGCATAATCCCGTTTGGCCTGTTGGCCGGGCGGGATTTATTTTTTTTGCTGCGGGAAAGGGATTGGGGTTAGGCAGTTTTAAACTTATAGAACCGGAGATGGAGCGTGTGAAGAGATGCCTGAAGGCAGAAAGGTAGGAGGGCAAAAAGGAGGCGTTGTAAGGAAGCTTTGAACGAAAGCGTTGAAAGGGGACGTTCCTGCTTTATTGTGGAATGCAGTGTTTGCCGTGACATCCAGCTTTTAAAGAGTTGTACAATCGCGTAAAATCTTCTATAATGACCAATACGAGCGGGGTTAAGGGATAGCGGGCATGAAAAAAAGCCGCCCCGTCCGTCTGCAACAGACGCCGGGACAGCTTCGTGTATGAAGCGTATCAGAATACTTGAACGACTTCTTCGATTCCTTCCACTTCTTCGATCAGGGCGCGCTCGATCCCTGCTTTGAGCGTAATGGTAGAGCTTGGGCAGCTGCCGCATGCACCCATCAGTTTCAGTTTCACGATGCCGTCTTCCACATCGATCAGTTCGACGTCACCGCCGTCGCGCTGCAGAAACGGACGAAGTTTATCAAGCACTTCCAGCACTTCATCATACGTGGTGCTTTGTGCGTTCTCACTCATTCTCAATCACTCCTTTCGTATGTATATTATAGTACAAATATTTAAAAAATAAAACGGTTAACGACAACAGGGAGCACATTATGAGACCAATTATTGAATTTTGTGTCAGCAACGCCAGCATGGGTTCGGGCGCTGTAATGGAAAAACTGGAGCAAAACCCCGACTACGACGTCATCGAATACGGATGCCTTGATAACTGCAGCGCGTGTTATCTTGCGCCTTTTGCTATGGTGGAGGGGGAGATCGTCACCGCCGAAACGCCGGAGGAGCTGGAGGCGGCGATTGAAGCCAAGATTAAGGAATTCCAGGCTTGGGACGAGCTGGATTTGGATTGAGGCTCTGGATAAAAGGGAATTTACGATGGACCCATCCTCAAAAAATAGCCGGGCCGAATGAGGAGCAACCTCTTTTTCGGTCCGGCTTTCTCTATATTTGAGGCAGCCTAGCCAAAATGCCGCTTCGACATCCAGAGGACGCCGCTTTTCAGCAGCCGGGGAACGCGGCCCATCACAGAGCGGCGGCCCATGAGACCGAAGCCGGCGCTTTTGCCAAGGGAGCCGAGGGTTCCCTTAAGCTTGATGCGGTGCAGCTTCGGCTTGTCGCCTCTCCAGTGCGCGAGCATCGCGGTGGCGACCTGCTCGCCCTGCGCACCGGCTGCCTGGGCACTTGGAGCAAACGGCAGGCTTGCGCAATCCCCGATAACATAGACTTCGGGATAATCAGGCAGCTGGTAATGCGGTCCGATGAGGAGGCGTCCGCCTTTATCTTTGGGCAGGTTGAGATCCTGCACCGGCTTCACGGGCTGAATCCCGGCGGTCCAGACCGTTACATCGCCCGTAATAGCTTCGTCGCCGTTGTAGACAGCACCATCAACGACCTCAGAGACCGAAATGCCCCCTCGGGTCTGTACGTTGTGCTCATTGAACCACTCTTCGACATAAGCCGAAAGCTTGGCGGGAAAAGCAGACAGCACCCGGGGTCCCCGGTCCAAAATCGTAATGTTCAGATCGGGCCGGCTCTCGCGCAGCTCGGCGGCGATTTCCACGCCGCTTAGTCCCCCGCCGACAATGTTTACGCTTCCATAGGGTTTGATGTCGTTTAACCTGCGGTACGTTTCGCGGGTGCCGGACATCGACTGGATGCTGCAGGTAAACTGTTCCGCGCCGGGAATGCCGTGGTATTTATCCGTGCAGCCAAGCGCGATCGCCAAGTAATCATACGACACTGGTTCGCCGCTCGTCATAAAGACGATGCGGCTCTCCAGATCGATCGATCCGACTTCCCCGTACCGGACGGTCAGACGGGGATGTACGGGAAATGCGATACGCAGATGGTAATCGGTAACCGTTCCCGCCGCAAGGGCGTAGTATTCCGTTTTGATGCCCTGATAAGGCATTCGGTCCACAAGGACGATTTCCATATCGTGAGGGAGATGGCTGTGGAGCAATTCCTGAATGAGTGCTAGGCCGCCGTAGCCGCCGCCGAGGACAAGCAGTGTTCTCATGCCGAATAATCTTCCTTTCGAATATGGCCTACCGGCTGGGACGCCGGCTCGATACCTTTTTCTTACCCGCCAGACGGGTAACTGCTACTCGTACACTTTGATTTCGTTGTAGAAGGTGTCGCGTTCGACCGGAATGCGTCCGGCACCCTTGACCAGCCAGATCAGCTCTTCCCGCGTCAGTCCTTCCGGCGTCAAGGCTCCAGCCGCGTGGCTGATCCGTTCTTTGATGATCGTTCCGTGCACGTCCGAAGCGCCAAAGCCAAGCGCAACCTGGGTCAGCTGCGGGCCGATATTGATGAAGTATGCTTTGATGTGGTCGATATTATCCAGCATCAGCCGGCTGATGGCGATGGTTTTGAGGTCCTCGTAAGCCGAGTTGCGGCGCATGATGCCGGCGTTTTTGCTCTTCGGCTGCATGGACAGCGGAATAAAGACCATGAATCCGTTTGTCTCGTCCTGCAGGTCGCGGATATGCAGCATATGGCGAACCCGGTCTTCCCGCGATTCAATGGAGCCGTACAGCATCGTCGTATGCGTGCGCATGCCCATCTGGTGCGCGGTGCGGTGAACCTCCAGGTATTCCTCGACGTTTGCTTTGTCGACCCGCATTTTTTTGCGGTAATGATCGGACAAAATCTCTGCTCCGCCGCCGGTCAGGGACTGCAGTCCCGCTGCACGCAGACGTTCCAGCACTTCACGGATGCTAAGCCCGCTGATCCGGGTGAAAAAATCAATTTCCGCCGCAGTGTAAGCCTTCAGCGTTACTTCCGGGAAGCGGTCGTGCAGCGCCTGCAGGGAATCGACGTAATACTGGAACGGCACATGATTGTTGTGGCCGCCGACAATATGAAACTCGCGAACGCCCGGGTGGATGTGCTGCTCGACATAACGGATCATTTCTTCACCGGACAGCGTGTACGCACCTTCGTCGCCTTCATCTTTGCGGAAGTTGCAGAACGCGCAGCGGGCTTCGCAGACATTAGTGAAGTATAAGCTCATGTTCTCGATAAAATACACTTTATTGCCGTTTTTGCGCTGATTCGCTTCATTTGCCAGCTGGCCGATGGTCAGCAAATCATCGCTTTCATACAAATATACGCCGTCTTCCAGGCTGAGGCGCTGGCCGGCGCGGACTTTCTCTACGATCTCCGCCATTCTGGAGTCGGTGTACGGGGTAATCAGGGTAGACATGGCATTTCCTCCTAAGGCTACTGCTATAGCGGCAGACAAGATCGGACTCTAGCGGTCCGTAAAAATAGAAAAACATCCCGTTTTTCTCCGGCAGCGGAAAAATGACCAAGATGTTCCGAGCAAGGCCGGAGCGATTGGATTCTAAAAAATAACGATTCTTATCGCGTGACAAAATTCCGAATTTTGTCGTGCATCCCTATTATAAACTTACACCGGATGGGGAGCAACACCCGGGATAGGCGGGAAATTGTGCCGAATGTGCCGGGGAGACGGCCCGCTCCCTGAAAGCAGAAACAGCAGAAACAGCAGAAACAGCAGAAACAGCAGAAACAGGAGGAACAGGAGGAACAGCAGGAACAGCAGGAACAGCAGTTGGACAAAACCCAGGTATGGCCTGTGCCCTTCGTGCACTTAGGGGTTGAGGCGGCGGAGCGGGAGGAGTATACTTAATTTTATATAGTAGCATTTTGTATCAATTGGTGGGGGACCCTAACCATACAACCTCTCACCTCGCGGGAAAACTAAGGTAACTCCTTGATTTTAACTGACGAAGTAGCTTGGACATAACGGAGGGGGACCCTACCGGTGAACAATTTCAATAAGGAGATGATTCTCATGATTAATATTAGCGAGACGGCTGCGGAGCAGTTGAAGACGATGCTGGCTTCCCAAGAAGTGCCGAACATGTTTCTTCGTTTGGGCGTAACGCCTGGCGGATGCAGCGGTTTTTCCTATGCGATGGGCTTTGACGATAAAGAAACCGATGCGGACATTTACATGGACGTCCAAGGGCTGAAGGTTGTGGTGGAGAAAGAAAATCTCCGCTACCTGGATGGCCTTGAAATCGACTTTGAGGAATCCGGCATGACCGGCGGGTTTACGATCCATAACCCCAATGCTATTGCGACCTGCGGCTGCGGATCGAGCTTCCGGACGCGGGACGATGCGGGCAAGCCGAGCGCAGAGCCTTGCTAAGGGTTTGATAGGCAACTGAACGCGGGAAGAAGCGGATGCGCATCCGCCAATATGGATACGCTCCTAAAGCACAGGAGACTTTGAGGCACAGCCTTGGGGTCTCCTGTTTTTTTGTTGAAAAAGGCATGGGGGGACTGCACTGTAGTGCGGGATATTCGAGGGCTTCCTACTTTTCGTTGGGAGCGTGAGAGAGTGCGGGGGCCTTGGCAGGAGCGGTCAATCTCGTATCCAGAAATCCTAGAAGAGAGGTATACTGAAAAAGGTGGACAAAATAAACAACGTTGTAGGGATACTCTACATTGCAATGCGGGAGCTCAATCTGTAAGAATGACAAGCCGTCCGCCTCACCTGTACTTTTTCAGCTCAGTCTATATAGAAAGGGGACACTGACAAATGCCATTTGATATTGATAGTATACCGCACATATTCTTTGATGATCAGGTTGGTCATATTGAAGGAGTAGCCAGAAGATTCCCATCTGTACACGTCCCATTTGGAGTTTCCAATATTAAAACCGGCAAGCAATAAGAGGACTCATAAGAAAAAGCAGGAGGCGATACCGGATCGTAGGAGCTGATGGGTTGCAATGAATTCAGTGCAATAATGGGGGGAGGTAATTCACCATGCTTGTATTTAAAGCAACAAAAGATACGCTGAAGGATCTTAAAGTGTTGCCCGACCCAGTTGGCGATATAGATTTATTCTATTGCTGGCATGTCAATCTGTTTCAATTATATCGAAAGAAGCAGTATGTGTTTATGAACGATTTAACCAGACTAAGTTTGACCGTCTCGGGAATTAGGTCGGGTCAGAAACATAAAGTGAAAGATCTATTTGTGAATAGCTTAAAAGAATATTTAAATCAAGAAGATTTGCCAACAGACCAAATTCATGAGTATTTAGAAAACTGCAAGGAATCTGTAATGACGAAAACCGATAATCGAAGCGTGATAAGCACATTAAGTGAGATCATGCTTATAATGAAATCATTGGAGAGGGACAATAAAGGTTTTGAAGAGAGTAGTGTAAGACATAAATGGAATAACCGTATTATATATAAGCCGATAGATTATCAGAAACCGATTGATTTTTTTAGGAAAGAACTTGAGCAAAGGCATCGATAGTGGGCTGCGAAATGTTGAATAGCGCATTCAATATAAATACTAGGGTCTGACGCAAACTTACTTCAGTCATAATCTCATCGAAATCAACGCAAAAAAAGCCTTGAACATGCTCGCTGTCTTGTCATAGCAGGTTGCCTTTTACGCCGGCTCCATGCTGATAGACTCGGACTATGGTTGTATCCATCATCCTCTGCTCAAAGTCGGGCTCAATGGTAACACGCTCCAGGATTTCATCCCAGATTCCCGCCTTCTGTACCGCCAGAGAAAGTATGGGTATAAGTTGACGGACTCAGGAGGCCCTATTTGCTGATTATTCAGTGTTTTGGCAAAGTTACGGACTCAGATTCAGTTATTTACGCGGAGAAGCCATAGTTTGTATGTTTTCGGCACGAATAGCGGAACTGGAGTCCGCCAAGGCATACCAAAGCCCAAAAATTTCAGAAATAACGGCCGCTGGGTCCGGAAAGACCTCCGTATCGCGTTCTGTGGTAATCCGCTGCGGGCGTGTCACAGGAGAGGGTTCGTAGATCGATCTGACAATAAACAGGTGTAGATCCAGGGTTGATAGCATTTTCGTACCCCATCATGGAATCGTGTGACTGACCCTGATTTCCCTAAATTACAATTTGCGTACACGCCTTAGAGGATAAAAGAGGACATTTTTTTTCAGCTCCTTAAGCAAAGGAGACCAAGAAGCGAAAGCTTTAAGGTCTCTTTTTTGTTTCCAAAATTTTGAATGCGGCCGTATACTGGAGGTGACGAATATGGAGATCAAACTGAGCGCACGGGATGAGCGGACCATTGGAGTCCGGGCGGACAAATTTACACAGGCGGACCTGCTGAAGATCAAGGAAATTGAAGGCCGGAAGTGGGTGCCGGAAGAGGGAGTGTGGTCGTTCCCTTACACGATTCTCAAGCTGGAAGAATTGCTGAATGCCTGTACGGGGGATGAAGTCCAGATCGACGAGCGGCTGGTGGAGGAATGCCCGTTTTTTCGGGAATGGATGGAGCGGAAGGGCAGCAGGAAGAAGGAGGAGCCGGATGATAAAAAGCTGTAAAATTCCCCCAATGACTATGACTCTATTGGTGTACTGGACATTAACGGCAGAAAGGTGGCGGCGTTTTTTGAAAATCGTCAGCACGCTGGAACACTACGATAGTCTGGCCCATGAAGGACATGACCCTGTATATGATCCTCCGCGGCTGCGGGAGTATATGAGCGGATGGGATGGGGCGGCTTTTTTTGATGTGCTGGATTCCGGGAACAAGGATGTTTTGGAAGTAGGAGTGGGAACCGGAAGAGTGGCGATACAAGTTCTTCAGGCGGGATGCCGGCAGCTGACAGGCCTGGATTTGTCCCCAAAAACGATTGATCGGGCGGCCGCTAATCTTAGGGATCATCCAAATGTTGAGCTGGTGAGCGGTGATATCGCTGATTTTCTTCGTCCCGGAGCATTTGATTTGGCATACAGCGTATTGACTTTTTTGCACATTGCGGATAAGGCGAAGGCGCTGTCCAACATCTATCACTCTTTAAAACCGGACGGACGATTTGTGCTGTCGGCAAGTGACAACGAGGAATGGCTGGTGTATGGTGAACGGAAGCTTGCACTTTATCCTTTATCTGTGAGGGATTACATACATTTATTTGAGACAGCAGGATTCCAAGTGGAATCCGTACAGGAGACGGAGCGTAAGCTGGCGTCTATTCTTGTAGGAATAAAGAAAGGAAGCCAATGAACAAACAAGAAGCTTTTTCGCAATCCATCGATCCTTACCTGCGGTATACCAAAATGCCATGGGGCCAATTGTTCTACAATACGGCTTGGCAGCAAATCGACCGGCATCTTTCTCCTGCAATACACAACATCCTGGATGTCGGGTGCGGATTTGGCATCACCGCTCATGCTTACGCCGCCCGGGGGAATAAGGTCACGGGAGTTGAACCCACCCCGGAAATGGTTGAGATTGCACGGCAGGGTGAGACGGGAGCGGTTTTTATAAAAGATTCCTTCGAGACTGCAGCGGACGGGCTTGGAACTTACGACTGGGTGCTGTGCCACAACATTTTGGAGTATGTGGACGATCCGCAGCACTTCCTGAAACGTATAGCGGCTTGTCAGGATAAATCCGGCTGCTTGTCTTTGATCGCCCACAACCCGACAGCTAAAGTAATGAAAAAAGCCGTTATCGACAAAGACCCGGAAGCCGCCCAAAAGAAGATTGGGCACTATACCGAATACAGCGGTATTGTCGGAACCGAGATCACAACCTACCCTCTGGAAACGTTAAAGAAGTGGTTGAACGACGCCGGCTACAGAGTGGTGGAGTATTATGGAATTCATAACGTATACGGGTATGTTGCGGACAATCCCATCAAAATGGACAAGGCGTGGAACGCCAAGATGTCGGAGTTGGAGCAAACTTTAGCTGGAGTGAGCCCATACAGGGATATTGCCATTTTCACACACCTTATTGCCCAAAAAGATGGATGAGTCAAAAACTGCAGACGAAAGCAGATAACCAGTTCATCGCGATGACGTAAGGATCGTGAATGTCGAAAGGATCGTGAATGCCGTAAGGACCGGGTCAATGCCAGGACCAAGGCCGATATATCCGCAGATCGAACTTGAAATACCCGTGTTTATTTAAAGTGTTCATAATGAGGCGATATCTGCCCTAAAAAGGAGCGATAGCTAAGATGGAAAAACAGGTTCTGGACCTGTATCCGCCCCGGCTGCACGAACATGTTCATTCGGTGATTGGTCCTTTTCATGTTACGGCCAACTTCAGACCGGCAGGAGCAAGGACCGGGGTATGGCGGCTTCAAGCGGCCAAGGCCTCTTATTATGTAAAAACGTTCAGCAGGAGAGAACGCTGGGTTCCGGAGGTGTACGCATACCGGCACTGGATGCCTCAGCTGAAGCCTTACGTGCCGGAGCTGGCCGCTGTTTTTGAGGAAGAGGGATGGCAGGCCATTTTGATCACGGCTCTTGACGGGACGATAATGAGAGACACCGTACTGACGCCGGGTGAGGAGCAAGCCGCTTACCGCAAGGCGGGCGAATTAACCCGCACACTTCATCGTCTAAAGCCGGGTAGATGGTTTGGACAGATCAGCGAAGACAGCCAACCGCCAAGCGAACCGGAACAAGATGCTGTCCAGTACATCAGCCGTTCTATCCGCGAAATGAAGACCAAATGCGAGGAACAACAGCTTTTGTCTCCCCGCGAGATGGAATTGGCCGAGTGGGCGCTCCAAAATGTGGAGGGGTTTGCCGGCGCCCGTCCCGTGCCGGTCAGCTGGGATTCGACGCCCGGAAACTGGCTGGTGGATGCGAACGGCCGGCTGTGCGGAATGATCGATTTTGAGAACATGCTGTGGGGAATTGATGTGGACCAGTTCTCCATTTTATTCGAACGGTATTTTATGGATAACCCAGCGACACGCGACGCCTTTTTCGACGGTTATGGGCCTGAGGTGTTGACCGGCAAAGCGGGACAAATCAAAATATGCTGCATCAAACTGGCGATCGCGGATATTTATTGGGGAACACAAAACGGATGGGACCGTGTCCGGAATTATGGCAGGAGGCTGCTGAAGCGGATTGCGGAGGACGACGGTTTGGTATGAAACCTACATAAGGATGCAGCGCCAGCCGTCATAAGTAAGGTAAGCGAGGACATGCATTAAGCAGCATAGTATTAACGTCCGGATCAGCACGCTGCTGCTCAATTCCTGCTATACTGGAAAACAAATCTATTACATAATCAACAGAACAGGCAGGTTCGTGGAACTGTCAACATTACCGAAAGCGAGGACAACCGGAGAATGAACATCGAAACATTATTTGTAAGCCGCCCGGAGTTTGAGACCGCCAGGCTTTATTTGCGGAAGCTGGAGTTGACCGATGCGCCGGATTTTTATTCTTTTGCGTCCGATCCGCTGCTGACTGAACACGTCAAATGGGATTATCACCGGTCGATCGCGGATACAGAGGCGTTTTTGGCGCTGCTTGACCAGAGGTTTGAGGCGCGGCACTCGTACAATTGGGCGATTATTGAAAAAACCTCCGGCGGGGTGATCGGGCGCATTTGCTGTTTTTTGTTCGATGAAGACAATGACTCCATGGAGTTCGGCTATGCGGTCGGGCGCGCTTACTGGGGGCAAGGCATCGGGACGGAGGCGAGCGAAGCGCTGATCCCGTATGTGTTTCGTGAACTGGGGGTGAACCGGCTGGAGGCCCGCTGCAATGAGGAAAACATAGCTTCCGAGCGGGTGATGCAGAAAATCGGCATGACCTTTGAGGGGTTAATGCGCCAACAGCTGAAAATGGACGGCGGATACAAAAGCCAAAAGCTGTACGCCATGCTGAAAAGCGATTGGGCCGAAAAGGAGGGGAGCCAGCGTAATGATTTTGGGCTTATATGAAGCGCATCTGCCGGTGTCCGATTTGCCGCGTTCCATTGAATTCTACTCTGGGCTGGGTCTGGAGGAGGCTTGGCGGGATGAGGATACCGTGTTTTTTTGGATCGAGAAGGAAAAAAGCTGGCTGGGCTTATGGCAGGGCGAGGAATACCGGACACCCTATCATCCGTCGCTGCGGCATATCGCTTTTCGGGTGAGTTATGAAGGTATGCAGCGCAGCCTGGAGTGGCTGGAGTCCATCGGCGTAGAGGCAAAACCGTTTGGAAAAAGGGAGTCCGTCGCCCCGTTCGTCCGCCCTAACCAGGGAAATGCTTCGGTTTATTTCAATGATCCGGATGGCAACAGTTTGGAGCTGATGTGTTATATCCCCGTCCCTGAAGAGCTGCGTGCTTTTCAGGAAAAATGGTCACTGACGGAGTGGGAAGCGCGGAGGGATCAGCTGTGAACGGGCAACCTTCCGGCTGGATCACAGACCAGGAAATTCGCCGCATCTCAGCCCTGCTGCACGAAGCCTGGTCGCTTGGATCAAGCTCGCTGTGGACGCCGGAATGTCCGGCCAAAGGCCAATGCGGGGTAACGTCGCTGGTCATGCAAGAGCGGTATGGCGGCGATATTTTGAAGACGGACATCAAAGGAAGCTGGCATTATTACAATCGGATCGGCGGCAGGCGGATCGATTTTACGGCACCGCAGTTTGAACATGTGCCCGAATATGAGGACCGGTTGTCGAGCCGGGAGGAAGCGTGGACCGACACAAATGCCGAGCAGGTGGAATGTCTGACGCGGCGGTTGGCGGGCATCGAGCGAGAGCTGGGATTAAGAGAATAGAGGGCAGGAAGATTATCAGGAAGATAAGCCCGCAGCAAGGCAGATAAATTGTATTGGCAAACATTCAGACGGCTAACAGGTAAGTTCATTGAGCTTGCCCTAATGATAAGAAAAACATCCGGCACAGTGAAAAGGAGAGACAGCCTAGTGACGATTGCTCAACTGATCATCGATATGCAGACCGTATATCTGGAAGAAGAACCGCTGGAGAGCAAGCGGATCGAGCAGGCCTGCATGTATATCAACTATGTGGCGGAACAGCTGCGCTCGAAAGAGCAGATCGTGGTCCATGTTCAGGATGTCGAGGGACTAACGGAAGAAAACCAGGCGAGTTATCAGGTTATTCCGGAAATTTCGGTCCTTGCATCGGATCTGCGCGTGCAAAAGCGGCATTCCAATGCGTTTTGGCAGACCGAATTGGAGGAGATGCTGCGAAGCCGGGGCGTGGAGCTGGTGATTATATCGGGGTTTGCGGCGGAGCACTGCGTGCTGTTCACCTATAACGGGGCAGCCGAGCGGGGATTCAAGCCGGTGATTCTGCAAAACGGAATCCTCAGCGCCAAAAGCGATATTATATCATCTACCTACAGAGACCGGAACTTGATCTCTTATCCGGTAGTGGAGTTTTTGATGCGGGAAGGCGCGGCGGGAGAGGCACCATGATCAAACCTGTCTTTTTAAGGGGAGAACTCATCCCCCTGTTTCAAGAGCATTTGATCCACCATCCCTACTGTCTGGTTCTTCAGGAAGGTAAGCCGGACTCTGGAGCAGCTGAACGGATCATGACGAAGGACGAGGCGGAGTCAGCGTTACAGCGTTTTTTAACAGCTGATTATCCGCTTGTGTGTCTGGCAGGGAGCAAGAGCTCCATTCCTTTTTGGGACTATCATATTGCGCTCAGGCGGGAAGCTGACGGCAAAACGGCCGTTGCCGAGGAAATGCTGGTTAGAGAGCCGCTGGAACGAAATATACGCCAGGCTCTTTACATGGCTGAAACCGTGCTGACCCTTCCCCAACTTGGAATCGAGCGGGTGATTACACCGTTTGACTATCTTTTGTCCGAAGAGAGTTAACCCCGACTGTGGTTACAGAGGTCATTCCATTACCTATCAAGGAGGAAAAATTAATGCTGAAGCAGGCAGTTCCGATTCTACGGATGTTCGACGAGCAGGCGGCGATTGATTTTTACGTTGGGTATTTGGGCTTTGAGGTGGATTGGGAGCACCGGTTCGAAGCAGATTTCCCGTTATACATGCAGGTTTCGCTGGGGGAGCTTACGATTCACTTGTCGGGACATCACGGGGACTGCACGCCCGGATCGGCTCTGAGGATCGAGACGGCGGACCTTTCCGGACTGCATGCGAAGCTTACCGGGAAGCCGTACCGCTATGCGCGGCCGCAAATCGAAACTACGTCATGGGAGACGCGGGAAATGAAGTTGACCGATCCTTCGGGCAACCGACTGATTTTTTACGAGGAGTTGTGATGCTTGCTGTGACCGGATTCCCTGGCCGAAGGACGGCGTGACCCCCAATTTAATCAGAGACAAGGAGTGGTGAATCGCATGGTGCGGATTTTTAATGACGGAAACCTGGAGTACAAGGTAAAGTCCTCGCCGATTCCGGAATTCGCCTGGCATACGAGCGAACGTCTGGCCGAGCTTGCCCAGTCGAAGCATCTGGTATTTGATGTCCGGTCGCTTGATCCGGGAAAATATTCGTTTCCTTACCATTTTCACCGCAATGCGGAGGAACTGTTTGTTATCTTGTCGGGCCGGGCCAAGCTGCGTACGCCGGAGGGAATTTGCGAGGTAAAGGCAGGGGATATTGTGTTTTTTGAGATGGGGCCGTCGGGGGCGCATCAGCTGTATAACCCCAATGACGAGCCAGTAAAATATCTGGATATCCGCACAAATCAGGGACTGGATGTGGTGGAGTATCCCGATTCCGGAAAAATTAATATTTTGCCGGAGCAGGAGGTGTACCGCAAGGAGGACCGCGCGGACTACTACGAGGGTGAAGAGGGCGTGGCGGACCGGTGGAAGTAAGGCCGGTGAGACAGTAGCGGTAGGCAAGAGCTGGAGCGGGATTGGGCTAGTGAGGGGCCAGAGCCCGGAGCTAGAGCGGAACGGTGGGTGTAGGTCATTGTCCAGAGCTGAAGGGGAGCAGTGAGCGTGAAAGAGCCGGAGTGCTGATGTGCGTGGGCCAGAGCCCGGAGCGGGGCTCAGTGAGCCAGAGTCAGTGACAATGAGTCCGTGACGCAGCCAGCGGCGGCAGAATCCTCAATGCAGCCTGAAAAGCGGGCCGCCGCTGCAGTGCGTCCCCGCCTGTAAAACGGCATATAAGAGAGGAAGTGCGTTATGCGAGTGAAGCTGCCGGCTGAAGCGCTGAACGGTCCGGACTTAAGCTGGCTGTGCATTAAACCGATGCTGACAGCTGTCCGGGGCAGGGATGTGGCAGCCAAAGCGGATATGTACCGCCAACTGAACGAAGGCCAGCAGGCGCTGTTTTTGTTTTATGCGTATCACAATCATGTAGATTCACCGGAAGCCTTGTACTGGTTCACCGCGTACTATATGGACGAATTGCAGGGATGGAACGGGATTTTGCAGAGCGTGCGGCTGTTCGGGGATGACGATTTGGCTGAGCTGCTGACTGAGGTGGAACGGACCGTCAGAGACGGAGCTGGACAACGGCAGCCGGGCGTCCCGGCCTCTCCGACAGATTTGGAACGGAGTCCCGGGCTAGCGGACGAAATGGGGAGGCTGTATGAACAGTACCGGGCCCTTTCAGCCGGAATAGTTGTGCGTATGAACCGCAGGGTGATGGAGCATGCGGAGGATTTTTTTTGAGGTGGCGGATTCGCAGGAATTGGATGGCGTGGAATGAATGATGGCGGTCCCATAGTGCGGGGAAATTGAAGGGGCGAGCCGGGCAGCATTTTTTTCTTAGGGGGAGTAAGGGTTGAAAAAGCTGTTAACAGCGATACTGGCGCTAACACTGTGTATGACATCGTCTACATTTGCTGCCCCGTCGGAGGAAGCGGTGGGCAACACCAGCGGGAACCTGAACAATAAAGGATGGTGTGCTGCGCAGGGCGACTGGATTTATTACAACAGTTTATCCCGGGAAGGCGGCCTGTATAAAGTCAAAAAAGACGGTACTGAAAAGACGAAAATTGATAATGATAACGGCTGGTACCTTAATCTCTCGGAGGACTCGCTTTATTACTCCGGAGAACAGAGTAGTCTGACGAAGCTGAAACTGGACGGGACCGATAAGCGCACGCTGGAAAAAAGGGCGTTTCATGTTCAACTGGTGGGGGACACCTTGTACTATACGCACGGAGGCGGATACCAGCACGGGCAGATGTACAAGATGAAAACGGACGGAACGGGCAAACAGAAGCTTAGCGGGGATTCCGTGAGCGAATTGACGGTGCAGGATGGATGGATTTATTACACTTCTTTTTATCAAAAAATTCTGAAGGTGGACGTTAACGGGAAGTCCAAGACCAGGCTTTTAAGCGCTGCTTCGGGCGGCGGGTCCATTTCCGGATTGAATGTGCAGGGCGATTGGCTGTATTTTAATCAAAATAGCAAGCTGTACAAAATGCGGACAGACGGTTCGGAGCTGACCAAGCTGTCCGACGACTTCGCCTATAATCTGAACGTATCCGGCGACTGGGTGTATTACTGCGATTATTCGGGTAACAAAAATCTGGTCCGCATCCGGACTGACGGGACGCAAAGACAGGAACTGACCCAGCGGAAGTCCTTGGACATTCATGTTCTAGGTTCTTATGTGTTTTATAACGATATGAGCAAAATGAACAAGCTGGAGCTGCCGGAGCTGGTAGAGCTAGAGGAACAGCCTGTGGAAATCCCTCGCCGGTAATCCCTGGCCCCTGGCTGGTAATGGACAGCCGAAATCCGGCTTATGGGGCAAGCACAGGCGTTAGAACCCTTGATTGAACATGGTTCACCCCGGTTGCCGTAGCGGGGCTTCCTGCCTACGGATACGTGGAAACGGAAACCGTCTGCCGTCGGCCTGATTTGAATGAAATTTCACACAAAAAGTTGCTCCATATCACCTACTGTCGTTGTTTTGTACGAAATTTCGTATAAAAAGCCACTCCATATCGCCTGAGGACGCTCATTTGTATGAAATTTCACACAAAACGGTTTTGCGGCCGCCTTTTTGGTGCTGAGGTGTACGAAATTTCACCCAAAAGGCCCTTCGCAGCCGCATTACACTGCGGCAGCCAAGCTCACAATAAAAAAGGGGCGGCCCCGTCAATGGATGACTTTTGGGACGGCCCCCTTATTGTCTTATCCGTTTATATTCGTTTGGCGTTACGCCTACGACCCGTTTGAACAGCTTATTAAAATAAGCGGGGTCCGGGTAACCGACTTCCGCTCCGATTTTGTGAACCTTCAGGCCGGGCTCGCCGCGAAGCAGCTGCTTGGCTTGACGGATACGGATATCGGTGAGGTATTCCGTCAGCGTCAGGCCGGTCTCCTGCTTAAACAGCTTGCTTAGATAGCTGGGCGTCAGGAAGACCATAGCGGCCAAGGCGTTCAGCTCGACATGCTGATTGTAATTCGCCGCGATCCAGCGTTTAACCTGTTCCACCGCTTTGCCTCCGTGTTCTCCCCGAAGCTTAGCGACATGCTCCAGCACCTCCGTGAAAAAGCCAAGGCACTGCTGCTGCATCGTGCGTACGTTCATCCCGTAAAGCAGCAGGCTTTCGAGCCCCTCCGGTAGAATACGCGCGCGGAAGGCTTCATATTCCGGCAGCTCCTTCTCCGTGATTTCTTCCAAGGCCCGGAAAGTCCGGACGATTTCTTCCGGCCCGGCGTTGCGCGCAGTCAAATGCTCCCATTCCGCTTTTATGCGGCCAAGTACCACAGGGAGATCCAGTAAAGCCAAAGGTTCCCGCAGTTCCTGCCAGTCTGTGAGCGGTGGAGGTGAATCCGCACTGCGCCCAGCGCGAAGGTCTCCAATGTAAGCAAAATGCAGCAGAGAACCTCCGTAAATGCCGCGGTCGCAGGATTGTTTGGCCTCAAGATAAGCGGCACGGACTCCCGTACTCTCCCGGAAAACGCGGCTGACCCCAATATGAACGGCGGATTGGTTTACCCTGCCTGCTGCAAGCAGCGGTTCCGCAAGCTCCTTCAGCTCGGATTCTGCCGGGACGCCCTGATAATAAAACACAAGGATTTGAAGGCGGTCATGAATGTCCAGGCGGTCAAAGACAGGCGGTTCCTTTTGCTTCAGCCGATTGATTCCTTCCTCCAGCACCGCCGGACCTTCCGCCTTATGTGCCATAAGGACCGCATGCGGATAGGGAAACTGCAGCTCCTGCAGGACACGTTCGGAAACGGAAGCCGAATCGGTATGCAGAAGGGACTCCAGCAGCCGGCCGCGCATCCGGGTTTCCCGCTCTGCGGACTGGCGCATTTCTTCGTCCAAACGGTACAGCAGTTCAAATAGCTGATCTTTGTTGATCGGCTTCAGCAAATAATCGACCACGGAAGCCCGGATGGCCTCGCGCGCGTAATTAAATTCCGTGAACCCGCTCATCAAAATCGTACGAATCCGCGGATGGGTAACCTTTAAGGTTTTGATCAGCGTAAGACCGTCGACCCCTGGCATCCGGATATCGGTGATCACAACATCCACGTCAAGCTCCGGGATAACGTCAAGCGCTTCCTGTCCGCCGGGAAAACTGCCTACGATATGAAAGCAGCCGCTTTCTTTGTTAATCATTCGCGTAAGGCCTTCGCGGATCAGCACTTCGTCGTCAACGACTACAATTCTAAGCAACGGGTCCGTCTCCTTTCCGCGTTGTTTTGTCTTACCGCCGGTTTCTTTGGAGTGATTCTCCCCGGCATGATCCTCCTTGGTGTCGCCTTCCCTGATCAGATCTTTGTTGTTGTGGCCCTCTCTGATCAGATCCTCGTTGTTGTGGCTCTCCCTGATCAGATTCCCTGATCCAATCCTCCCTGAATCATTCCTCCATGGCCCGCTCATCCTTGCTGCGTTCTTCCTCCTTGACCCTCTCCTCCTGAAGGGTCAGCCGAACACAGGTGCCGCCTCCTGGCGTACTCTCAACCTGCAGTCCCGCCCCGCGGCCGTAATGGAGCTGCAGCCGTTCGTTGACATTATGCAGACCGATGCCAAAAGGACTGTCCGATTCTTCCTGCTCCAGACTTTCGTTCAAGGACTTCAGCTTCGACTCATCCATCCCGACCCCGTCATCCTCCACTCTGAAAACAACCCTGCCGCCGTCCTCCCGAAAGGCCGAGATGGTAACCGTTCCGGTCCCGGGTTTCGCCTCCAGGCCGTGGAAGACGGCATTTTCCACAATCGGCTGAAACACGAGTTTGATGACGGGCAGACTCATTAGCGGTTCGGGAACGTCGAGCTTCAGCTCAAACTTGCCGGGGAACCGGATCTGCATCAGATCCATATAATGCCGGACATGCTCCAGCTCCTGGCGGACAGTGACCTTTTCCTCCTGGCGGACAATACTGTACCGCATCTGCAGTCCAAGCAGGTAGGTCAGCTGGGCCACGCGGGGATCGTCATTGCTTTCAGCCAGCATCCGGATGGACTCCAGGGTATTGTAAATGAAATGGGGGTTGATCTGGCTTTGCAGCGCCCGCATGTCGGCTTTTTGCTTCCGTTTCTCCGTCAGCTTCACCTCCTGCAGCAGCTCCTTGATCCGGATAATCATCCGGTTGAAATGCGTTCCCAGCATGCCGATTTCATCGTTGTATTTGGCATGAATCCAGACATCCAGGTTGCCGTGCTGCACCTGCCGCATGAGGCGGACCATGGACTTCAGCGGCCTAGTCAGCGCATGGGAGAACAGGGTGGCCACGAATAAGGCAAAGGTCAGCAGCAGCAGCGTGGTAATCTGCAGGGTATTGCGGTTTTGTTTCACCTCGGACAGCACTTTGGATAAGGGAATATCGACGGAAACGGTCCAGCCGGTCAGCCGGGAATGGTGATAGACGGTTAAGAAACGAACCCCCCGGATATCCGATTCATAAAATCCGCCGCCGGGATCCCTGCCCGAGGAGGAGAGCTGTGCAATCCGGTCCGGGACCGTGTCATCGCTGCCGGTGGCATAAACCAGCTGCCCCTGGCCGTCGATAATCATGGAGCTGCCCTGCGTAACGCTGTCCACGGGGTCCAAAATGCCCTTAAACAATTCAATGTCGGTGTCAAAGACAATGATGCCGATATCGTCCAGCGCGCTGGCCGATTTAATCTTCCGCAGGACGGTGAACACCTCTTTGCGGCCGCTGCCATTTACGCGGATGGTGTGCCGTCCTTCCAGTACGGGAGAGGTCCCCGCTTTGGCCACGCTGTTTTTCCAGGCGTCAAGCTGTTCGGCGGGAGCCAGCTGACTGATGCTTGTAGCTTTGTCGTAAAAAATCGAGCCGTATTTATCGACAAGATAGACGGCCGTAATTTCGTCTTTGGTATGTTTCAGGTAGCTGAGAAACATGCCAACCGTGACATTTTTTCCCCAGTCCGTAACCGGCTGCTGCAGATAATACTGCACTTCGGTATTGTACAGAGGGAGCAGGGTCGAACGCTTCAGGTCGGATACGTACCGGTCCACTGTATCGGAGGCGTTGCCCGTAACCTGTGCGGCGTTGCTCGAGGCGTTTTTCAGCACGGAATTAAAGGTGGATCTGGCGGACAGATAGCTGACATACGTGATCGGGAGGGTAAGCAGAAACACAAAGATGACGATCAGCTTTTTTTCCATCGACAGATTGGCCAAAGCACGCCAACCCTTCCGGAGAATATTCCCTGCCGCAAGTCTCATCGCGTTAATGGTCCTTTCCTTCCGGATATGCTATTTAACCGCTCCGCTGGTCACCCCTTCAAAAATGTACCGCTGAAGGAAGAGGTACAAAATCACCGTAGGCAAAAGAATCAGCAGAATCGCCGCGCAAATCAGGTTCCAATCCGCGGTGTTCACCCCTTGGAAGCGCATGAGTACGGTGGTAACGACCCCAAGGCTTTGCTTCGGCATGTAGAGATAAGGGATGTACATATCGTTATAAATGCTGATGGTCTTCAGAATAATAAGCGTCGCAGTGGCCGGCGTCAGCAGCGGGAAGATCACGGACCGGTAAATTTTGAACAAGGATGCGCCTTCGACCATTGCCGCTTCATCCAGATCGACGGGAATGTTGCGGATGAACTGCAGATACAAAATGATCTGAATGACGTCCGCTCCGATGTAGAGCAGGATGGGCGCTCCCAGCGTATTGTATAGCCCTAGGCTTTTGATAATGCCGAAGGTAGCAACCTGGGTGGTGATGCTTGGAACGATGGTGGCGCCGAGATAAGCTGCGAACACGACGGGCTTCAGCTTGAAGTCAAACCGGCCGAGCACGTAGGCGACCATGGTCCCGAACAAAATATTCAGCGCCAGCGAGATGACAATGATAATGATGATGTTGGTGAATCCGCTCAGCAGGTCGCCGCGTTCGAACACGATTTTGAAGTTTTCAAAGTTAAAGAAGCTTCCGGGCAGCGCCATGGAGCTGCTGGCATTAAACTCCTCCGTCGATTTAAAGGCGTTAACCACGATAATATAAGGCGGAAACAGGACGACAAACGCCCCGATCAGCAGCGACAAGTATTTGATGAAGTCTCTAGGTCGGAATTTGGATGCAGTATCGCTCATAGTTATTTATTGCCTCCTCTGCTTAACACAAACTGCTGCACAAGCAGCACGGCAATGACGAACAGCAGCAGAATCACGCTCATCGCGGATGCAAGTCCGTAATTGTTGTAAGCAAACGCGGTATCTACGACACGCTGAACGTAAGTCTGGCTGGCCCCCGCCGGTCCGCCTTTGGTCAAAACAAACGGCAGATCGAACACTTCAAGCGCGCCGGTAACCGTCAGGAACAGGTTCAGCTGGATGACAGGCTTCATGTTGGGCAGCGTAATGCTCCACAAGGTCTGCATCGACCCTGCGCCGTCAATTTTGGCGGCTTCGTAAATATCGCGCGGAATGGCTTGAAGCGAAGCAAGGTAGATGACCATGTTGTAGCCCATAAACCGCCAGAAACCCGTGGAAGCAAGCGAATAGTTGACCAGGCCTTCGGTCCCCAGCCAGCTGGTCTGTGCGAGTCCGTCGAGTCCAATCGCGCTGAGCAGCAGGTTCAGCGACCCGTTGGTGGTGTCGAAGACATAACCGAACATAAAGGCGACGGCCACGCCGTTCATGATATAGGGCAGGAACAGCAGAATACGGAAAAAGTTTTTGCCGCGCAGCCGGCTGTTCAGCACGACGGCGAAATAAATGGCGACAATATTTTGGATAATTCCCATTACAAAATAAGCGAAGTTATGCTGGAATACCTTAAAAATATCGGGGTTCGCAAATACCTCGCGGTAATTGGCAAGGCCCACCCAAGGCTTTTCGGGACTGTACCCGTCCCAGTTGGTGAAGCTGTAGTAAACGAGCTTGATCGCAGGATAATAAGTGAACATGGCCAGCAGCAGCAAAGGGATGGTCAGGAATGAAATGATAATAATCAGCTTTTGCTTCTGATAGGTGAGCGTTCCAAACATAATCTACCTTCTTTCTGAGAAGCTGTGATCTGACAGCAAAATGGATTATCCGTTTGAGGAGATAATCCATTTTGCATAACGTTAACTTGTTCGTGCGGACCGTGCCGCTCCGGCTTGCAAAGGATTATTTGCCGAGGTCGCTTTTCGCTTTGGCCCAGGCTTTGTTCCACTTCTCCAGCACGGACGCCGGGTCTTTTGCCAGAACGTATTCCTGCAGGATGGCCGGCATATCGATTTGGGCTTTGTTCATGATGTCGGTTACAACCGGATCATCTACAGTGCCTTCCTGCAGCTCCACGCCGGTCGACTGGAATTCCTTCAACTGCTCGAGCTTCGATTCTTTGCCTTTGAGCGGGGAAATAAAGCCGGCGAAATCCTCGTATCCCGATTCCTCGATCATCCACTTTACGAAGGCCTTGGCGGCTTCCGGATGCTTGCTGTCCTTGGCGACGGCGTAGAAAAAGTCAGGGCTGAGCGCGGCTTTTGGCGTACCGGAATTGTCATATGGCAGCGGGAAAAATCCTACGTTATCCGCAGTCGTGCCCGCGCCGATCACTTGATTGATGACCCAGTTGCCAAGGAAATACATCGCGAATTTGCCCGATGCGATATCTTTTTTGGACTGTTCCCAGTTGGTGGAGTTGATGTCTTTTTCCAGGTAACCTTTTTCATCCAGCTCACGGATCAGGCTGAACGCCTTGCCGTATCCGTTATCCATAGTGAACGGCGTGTCGGTGTTTTGTTTTTCATTCGGGAAATCCGGGTTGTTTTCGATCAGACGCGGCAGATCATACACCCAGTTGTTCAGCGGCCATTTGTCTTTGAAGTTGGAGGCCAGCGGAACAATGCCTTTGGCTTTCAGCTTTTCGCAGGCGGCGAGGAACTCGTCCCAGGTTTTCGGAATTTCGGTGATGCCGGCGTCGGCAAACGCTTTTTTGTTGTACACGATGCCGGAGGTAGAGTTGCCGGAGGTAATTCCGTATACTTTGCCTTCATGCGCTTTGAAGTCCTTGAAGGTGATCTGGTCGTTTAAGCCCAGGTCGTCCAGCGGAGCAAAATATTTCGGCAGATCCGAGTTCGGAATGGTCGGAATAAACATTACGTCAGGCAGCTCGCCGCTTGCCATCCGGACCTTGGCCTGCTGGTTATAGTCGGTTTGCGAAGCTTCGAATTCCACTTCGACGTTCGGATATTTTTCGTTAAAGCGCTTTACATATTCGTCATACTCTTTCCCGATCATATCGGTACGGTTGGTGAGGAAAATGATTTTGCCGCTGACCTCCGCTTCTCCGCCGGCGGCATTGGAGCCGCTTGTTGCTTGAGCGGAGGGCTTAGCTGTTTCCGTGGCCGAAGCGTTCCCGCCTCCAGGCTCATTGTTGTTCCCGCTGCCGCAGGCGGCGAGGATGGAAGTAAGGGACAAAATAACAACTAATGATAACGAACGAAACTTTTTAATCACGTGTTTTCCCCCATTCGTTTATTTGATAACGTTTACAATGGTTATTATAGCGCTATCAAAGGGCGTTTTAAATGTACTCAATTATTATTTATTGTCTTCATTTGTGTTTTTTGAGAATATAGATTATAACATATATAACAGAACCATAACAAAATACAATGAATCCAAAGCCAGTACAATGCAATCGCAAAAAGGCAGTGCTATTTTGGTAAGGCAGCGTTTTCTTAATAGGAAGGGCTGCGTACACCACAAGTATGGAGGGACAATGAGGGAGTATACGTGCGAACTGAAACAGTGGGAATTTAAAGCTTGGGAGGGTATGGAGTGGCGGCCGGCGGAAGTGCCTGGAGACGTGCATATGGATCTGCGCCGAAACGGCGTAATCCCCGATCCGTTTGACGGTACAAATGAAGCACAGCTGCAGTGGATCGGCAGCCGCAACTGGGAATACCGGACCGTTCTTCGACTGGAAAAAGAAGCGGGACAACACGCCCGCCTGGTATTTGAAGGCCTGGACACCTACGCCGATGTTTATGTGAACGGACAACACGTGTTGTCCGCGGACAACATGTTTTTGGAATGGACTGCGGATGTGACCGGTATGCTCCGGCAGGGGGACAACTCTATTATTGTAAGATTCCGCTCCCCAGTAGAAGTAGATCTTCCCAAGCTGCGTGAGCTTGGTTATCCGCTGCCCGCAACCAACGACCAAAGTGAGCTTGGCGGTCTGGGCGAACAGCGAATCAGCGTTTTTGCGCGGAAGGCGCCTTATCACTACGGCTGGGATTGGGGTCCGAGGTTTCTGAACGCCGGGATCTGGCGGGAGGCCAGGCTGGAAGTGTACGACGGCGCGGTTATCCAGGATGTTTATATCCGCCAAAATGCGGTCAGCGCGGAGCAGGCCCGGCTTACCGCAGTCGTGGAGCTGGAAGCCGCTCAGCCTTGGAGCGGGAAGCTGCTGGTCTCAGCCGGAGAGCAGAGCTGGGAGACGGATGTCCAGCTGCAGGCGGGTCTGCAGACCGTCTGTCTGGATCTCGAAATCGGCCGGCCGAAGCTCTGGTGGTGCATAGGCCTTGGGGAAGCGCACCTGTATACGTTTAAGACCAGGCTTACCGGCGAAAACGGCAGCGTGGAGGAACGGGAGACCGTTACCGGGCTGCGGGATATCCGGCTTGTGCGCGAAAAAGATGAACACGGGACTTCCTTTTATTTTCTGCTTAATGGTGTACCGGTATTTGCCAAAGGGGCAAACCATATTCCGAATGACAGCTTCCTGACCGAAATGACGGAAGAACGCTATCGGCACGAAATAGCTTCGGCGGCCGCTTCAAATATCAACATGCTGCGCGTATGGGGCGGCGGGGTGTATGAAGATGAAAGGTTTTACCGGCTCTGCGATGAATACGGCATTATGGTCTGGCAGGATTTTATGTTCGCCTGCAGCATGTATCCGGGAGATGAACGTTTTCTGGACAGTGTCCGGCGGGAGGCCGAATACAATGTGAAGCGTCTGCGCAACCATCCTTGTGTCGCGCTGTGGTGCGGCAATAATGAAATCGATTCGGCGTGGGCGCATTATGGCGAGGACATGGGCTGGGGCTGGAAACGCGAGTACGGACCGGAGGTCCGCGAAACCCTGTGGGCCGCGTATGAGGCGCTGTTCCACCGCATTTTGCCGGAAGCGGTAGCCGAAGGGCATCCCGGCATCGCCTATTGGGCTTCTTCGCCGCTGCGCGCTTTGACCGGTGATGAGAACCAGCATGCGGTCAAGGTCAGCGGAGAAGGCGACGTCCACTATTGGGGCGTATGGCACGGCAAGGAGCCGTTTGAGAATTTTAACATCCGGGTCGGACGGTTTATGAGCGAATACGGGTTTCAATCGTTTCCCGAACTCAAAACGGTGCAGACTTATGCCGCCGAAGCGGACATGGCGCTTGAATCCGAAGTTATGCTGGCCCATCAAAAAAACGGCAGAGGCAACCAGCTGATTAAAGAATATATGGAGGAGTATCTGCCTCAGCCGAAGGATTTTCCTTCCTTCCTCTATATGAGCCAGATTCTGCAGGCGGAAGCGATCCGGATCGCGATTGAAAGCCACCGGCGGAACAAGCCGTATTGCATGGGGACGCTGTACTGGCAGCTGAACGACTGCTGGCCGGTCGCCTCCTGGTCGGGAATTGATTATTACGGCCGCTGGAAGGCGCTGCAGTATATCGTCCGCCGCAGTTTCAAGGATGTAATCCTGTCCATTGACGATACGGACGGGGAAACGTTGAAGATTCATGCGGTATCCGACCTCCGTGCACCGCTTGAAGCCGTCCTGCACTGGGCCGTCTGCGATCTCCGCGGCCAGATCTGCAATAAGGGAACACTGCCGGTGAACGTTGGCGCTGACTCGTCGGCGGTGCTGTGCACCCTGCCGGTTCAGGAGCTGACCGGGACGCAGCCGAAGCGGGAGCTTGTTTTTACGGCGTCGCTTGTGGCGGAAGGGCAGGTGCTGGACGACAAAACGCATTTGTTCATCCCTATGCGGGAGTTGGAGCTGGAGACCCCGGTAATTACGGTGACCCCGGTCAGTGAAGCAGCCGGCGTGTATTTGCTGGAGACAGACGTACTGGCAAAAAGCGTGTATTTGACCGCTGAGCAGGAAGGCATATTTTCGGATAATTTCTTTGATCTGCTGCCCGGCCAGCCGAAGCAGGTGTGCTTTTACCGCAGAGATGAAGGGGCGGAGCCGTGGGTTCAAACGGAGGCCGAAGGTCTCGCCGTCCGTTCGATGAAGGATTTTATATAGAAAAGAATTTTTATTATATAGAAAAGAATTTTATATAGGGAAGAGGTATTCATCCATGTCTATTTATGTGCTCGAGGATCAAAAGCTGTTCCATCTGCAGGCCCGGAATATGAGTTATGTGATTCAAATTGTGGACGGAATTCCGGTTCATGTGTATTGGGGCGGGAAACTCCGGCAGGACGGCAATCTGGCCGGCATGCTGATTCATACTCCCGAAGGAGCGGGGCTTGACCGCCTGCCGCAGGAATATCCGCAATACGGTTCGGGGGATTTCCGGAATCCGGCGTATCAGGTGCGGCTTGAAGACGGCACCCGGATTACCGAGCTGCGTTATCAGAGCTACCGGATTTTTCCCGGCAAGCCGGCGCTGGAAGGACTGCCTTCGGTATACACCGAGCGGGAAGAAGAAGCCGATACGCTGGAGCTAACGCTCAAGGATGCTTATTCGGGGCTGGAGGTTACGCTTCGTTATTCGGTTTATAATGAGCTGAACGTTCTGGCACGTTCCGTGAGCTTCACAAACACTGGAGCCGGGGAATTGACGCTGCGCAGAGCGTTCAGTGCAAGCGTGGATTTTCACACCGGGGATATGGATTTGGTGCATCTGTCCGGGGCGTGGGCGCGTGAAGGCAACATCAACCGCCGTCCGATTCTGCAGGGAGGAACGCGGATTGACAGCCTCCGGGGAATGAGCAGCCACCAGCATAACCCGTTTGCCGCGCTTGCGGCGCCGGATGCTTCCGAGGATCAAGGGGAAGTTTACGGCTTCAGCCTGGTGTACAGCGGTAGCTTTGAAGCGGAAGCGGAGCGGGACGCCTTCGGGTCGATCCGGTTTGGCATCGGCATCCAATCGTTTGATTTTGACTGGCAGCTGAAGCCTGGTGAGCAGTTTGCGACACCCGAAGCAGTTATGGTGTATTCGCCGGAAGGGCTCGGCGGGATGTCGAGAACGTACCACAAGCTGTACCGGACACGTCTGTGCCGGGGAAAGTACAGAGACAGCGAACGCCCAATTCTGGTCAACAACTGGGAAGCGACCTACTTTAATTTCAACACCGAGAAGCTGCTTTCGATTGCGGAGGAAGCCGCAAGTCTTGGCATCGAGCTGTTTGTTCTGGACGACGGCTGGTTTGGAAAAAGGGATGCGGACAACTCGTCGCTTGGCGATTGGGTGGAAGACCGGCGCAAGCTGCCGGGCGGACTTGCCGACCTGGCCGGCCGTGTTAATGACCTTGGCGTGAAATTCGGCTTATGGTTCGAACCCGAGATGATTTCGCCGGACAGCGAGCTGTACCGCAAGCACCCCGACTGGTGCCTGCATGTGCCGGGACGGAGGCGGTCCGAAGCCCGCTGGCAGCTTGTGCTTGACCTGACACGTGCGGAGGTCCGGCAGTATATTTATGACTCGCTTGCGGCGATTTTTGCGACGGTGCCGGTCAGCTACGTAAAATGGGACATGAACCGGTGTTTGACGGAAATCGGCTCCGCGGAGCTGCCGGCGCAGCAGCAGGGCGAAACCGCCCACCGTTACGTGCTTGGTTTGTATGAGCTGCTGGAGCGGATTACTTCCGGTTTTCCTGATATTTTGTTCGAGAGCTGCTCCAGCGGGGGCGGACGTTTCGACCCAGGCATGCTCTACTATATGCCTCAAACCTGGACCAGCGATAACACCGATGCCGTTGAACGCCTGAAAATTCAATACGGCACCAGCCTTGTTTATCCCGTCAGCGCGATTGGCGCGCACGTATCGGCCGTCCCGAACCACCAGGTTGGCCGGATAACGCCGCTGGACTTCCGGGCGGATGTCGCCATGTCAGGTAATTTTGGCTATGAGCTGGACTTGACCCGGTTCACCGACGAGGAGAAGGAAGCGGTCAAACGCCAGGTTGCGAACTACAAGCAGGTGCGCGGACTGGTGCAGCAGGGAGAGCTCTATCGGCTGAAAAGCCCGTTTGAGGGGAATGAAACCGCCTGGATGTTTGTCTCGGAGGACAAAAGCGAAGCGCTGGTCTACTATTTCCGGGTAATGGCCGAGCCGCATCCGCCCCGCCGGAGCCTGCGGCTGCAAGGGCTGAATCCGGAGTACGATTATATCGTAGAAGGGGGCGCGGAAGCGGAGGGCACCGTCTACGGCGGCGACCGGCTGATGAACGCCGGGCTTGCGCTCCCTTACCGGCAGCAGGACTTTGAGAGCGGCTGCTTTAAATTGAAGGCGCGGATTTAGATTGGAATACCGGGAGCCCGGACGTCTTTCGTGAAGACGTTCCGGGCTTTTTTCTATGTAGTTCCCGTAGTTGATCTCTATCAGATCGTTCAGTCTCACGAATCATTCCCATATCAGCTCCTATAACAGACCTATAGTTATTACATGGTATTCCATATTTTGCAGAACACTCCTGCTGACAGCTCAGAGGTTAATCCAACCGGTGAAGCTTAGTATTGCGCTAACAAATACTGGTTTTCTAATAACTTTTAGCTAAATATTATCAAAACAACATAAAATAATTATACAAAAGCAAATTCAGCCCCCTATATTTACAGCCGCAGGCCTGATAGAATGCCTATTAAACCGCTTACAATTTAGCTTCTCAAGCTATCTGCAGACTGCGAGGTGATGCTAACAAACTCGGGATCGGTAAGGCCAAATAACCTTGCACATGGGGGAGTATAATGAAAAAATTGCGAAAAGTGATAAAAGTCTCTCTGACGGCACTGCTGCTTCTCTCGTCCGCGGGCCAAGCGTTTGCTCTTCCCGCAGGCGCGGCTGAAACCGCACGCACCACTTCGGCGGCTGCGGGAACAAACGGCCACTGGGCAACTGCGAGCATTAAAAAATGGGTGGGCAACGGTGTCATTCAAGGCTACGAAGGCGGCGATTTCAAACCGAACCGGAGCATCACCCGCGCCGAGTTCGTGACGGTCCTCAACCGGCTGTTTGGTTTTACAGCCACAGGCAGCGGCGGTTTCTCCGATGTTCCGGCCAAGGCCTGGTATGCCAGCCAATTGGAGATTGCACGCACCGCCGGATATTATGAAGGGTACCCGAACAACCAGGCCAAAGCGGAAAGCGAAATTACCCGCCAGGATGCGGTTACCCTTTTGGCGCGGCTGTTTCAAATGGATGCACCCGCTGATCGCCCGGCAGCCCGTTTCTCCGATTCGGCCGATATCAGCAGCTATGCAACAGACGCGGTTTACGCGCTGTCCGGTATTGTAAACGGTTACGAAAAAGGGGAGTTTGTCCCGAAGGGAGCAATTACCCGGGCGGAGTCGGTTGCTTTGATCGATCGGCTGGTCGGCGGCTATTATGCCAAAGCCGGTGAAACGGCAGGTGGAACGGTTAACGGGAACGCTATGATCGCCCGTCCGGGCGTTGTGCTGAAGGATACAGTCATTAACGGTAATCTTTATCTGTCCGCAGGGATCGGCGACGGAGAAGCCGTGCTGGACGGCGTTACAGTGAAGGGCAAAACCTTTATTGAAGGCGGCGGCACAGCCGTCAGGCTGAAAAATTCCACTTTAGGCGAGACAGTCATTCAGCGGAAAAACGGCCGTGTGAACATGACAGCTGAAGGAACGGCCAGGGTCGCCGGCCTTACTGTGAACAGCGAAGCCCGGCTGGAGCTGTCCGGAACAGCGGTGATCGACGCCGTCCGGCTGAACCGCCAGACGGCGGTCGATTTGGCGGAAGGGACCGCAATCCGCAGCCTGACGATCCATGAGGCGGCCGCCGGATCGGTTATGACTGGCAAAGGCAAAATTGACAGCGTTACCAACAAAGGGACCGGCGTCACGCTGAACGGGACGTCGCTTGCGCTGGGCCTCTTTGCCATTGCCGGCGGGGTGGCAGCAGCTCCGGGCACGGCTGCCGGACAAGGCGCGGGTAACCCGGGAACAAGCAGCCCCGACACCGGCAGCCCGGGAACAGGCAATCCGGGCACGGAGCAGCCAGGCACCGGAAATCCGGGTACCGGCAATCCAGGCACGGAGCAGCCAGGCACTGGCAACCCCGGTACAGGCAACCCTGGTACGGGCAACCCGGGTACAGAGCAGCCGGGCACGGGCGAGCCGCGCACCATTGATCTTGCCGACGCCGATGCCACCGCGGAGACGCGGTCCCTGTTCGCTTATCTGCAGGACATCCGCGGCAAGCACACGTTGTTCGGCCATCAGCATGCCACGGATGAAGCGTTGTCCGAGCCCGTAAACGGGATCAAATCCGACACCTATGCGGCGGTCGGCGACCTGCCGGCCATGTTCGGATGGGATACGTTAAGCCTGGAGGGCTTCGAGAAGCCGGGCTCGACCGAAAACACGCCGGAGCAGAACCGCGATAACCTGGCCGCCTCCATGAAAGCGGCGTATGAAGAGGGCGGAGTGCTCGCACTAAGCGCGCATATGCCCAATTTCGTGACAGGTAACGATTTTTACGATACAAAAGGCAACGTCGTCAGCCATATTCTTCCGGGCGGCGATAAACACGCCGAATATAATGCTTTTCTTGACCGGATCGCCGACTTCGCGCTGCATTTGAAGGATGACGAGGGCCGGCCCATTCCGGTCATCTTCCGGCCGTTCCATGAACAAAACGGCGGCTGGTTCTGGTGGGGCGCTCCATACACCACCAAAGAACAATACGCGGAAATTTACCGCTACACAGTGGAGTATCTGCGCGATACCAAAGACGTCCATAATTTCCTGTATGCCTTCTCGCCGGGCAGCCCGTTCAACGGCACCGAGGAGACCTTCCTCAAAACCTACCCCGGTGACGATTACGTCGATATCCTCGGATTCGACACGTATTACGACGGCAGCAACCAGGGCTGGTTTGAGACTGTGGTGGACGATGCGCGGCTGATCTCCAAGCTCGCCGACCGCAAAGGCAAAGTCGCCGCCTTTACCGAATTTGGCTACTCCAACGTGAAGCCGACCGGGACGGCGGACCTGAAGTTCTACACGAAGCTGATTCAAGCGATGCAGTCGGACCCCGACGCCAAACGGATGGCGTACATGCTGACTTGGGCGAACTTTAATTACAACTCCATTTTTGTTCCGTACCGAAATTCGCTGGAGCAGGAGCGTAACGGCAATCCGAAGGATCATGAGCTGCTTCCGGACTTTGCCGATTATTACAACGATCCATACACCTCATTCAGCGGCGAACTGGAAGGCGTCTACGACAAAAAGGTAACCACGGCGGAAGAACGCCCGTTTATGCACATCGTTTCGCCTACCGGGCAAGAAACCGTCCGGACTGCGGGTACGACGATACGGGCCAGAGTGCTGAACGAGCAGCCGGCCAAAGTCGTGTATTCCGTTCAAGGGTCGGCCGAAGAGCATCCGATGACCTTGGACAGCCAAGGATTCTACTCGGCGCAGTGGGCGCCGGAGGCTGAACAAAACGGCAAAGGAACGGAGCTGACGGTCAAAGCGTATGCGCCGGACGGCACGGTCCTGCAGCAGACGATTTCCGTGTATATGGAAATCCCCGAGATTGTGCTGAAAGAGCTGACGTTTGACCAGGATATCGAGGGTGTGCAGAACAATGGAGCTTACCCTGACACGATTAAGTCTTCCTTCAGCCACACTACGGCGGAAGGTGACGGCAAGCTGGCGGTTGGCGTCACCGGACTGACCTATACGGACACCTGGCAGGAGCTCAAAATCGGCCTTCCGGGCATCGGGGCACAGGCTAACCTCAAACAGGTGAACCGGGTGGCTTACGATGTGCTTGTGCCGCTGTCCGCAGGCGCGAAGGATGAAAACGCCACGCTGCGCGCCGCGGTTGAACTTCCGCCGAGCTCTGACAAATTTGGTGCGGATAAGGCCGTGAAACTCACAGAGCTGGAGCGGGTCACCGTAAGCGGCGCTGTATACGGCAAATTTACGGCATCCATCGATTTGACGGACAAAGAACAGATTCAGGCGGCCAGCGGGCTGTCCATCGCCGTGATCGGCAGCGGGCTGGAATATGCGGGGCCGATTTATCTGGATAACCTTCGGCTCATCAACGCCTATATCGGCGGCAATACCGATCCGGCGCTGGTCGACGATTTTGAGGGCTATAAAGGCAGCAGCGAGCTGCTGCGCACCGGCTACAGCCCGAACGGAGATCATAACGAGATTTCCTTGGATCCGGCTCATGCCGCAAACGGGGACTATGCGCTGAAGCTGGATTACACGCTGGCAGGGCAGGGATACACGGGTATTACCAAAAGCTTAAACGGACTGGATTGGTCCAAGACAGGCAGGCTGAAGTTTTGGCTTGTTCCCGACGGGCAAAATAAAAAGCTGGTGATCCAGGTCAAAGCTAACGACATTTCCTTTGAGTACTACCCTTCTTTGGCGGATACGCAGCCGCGGTGGGTGGAGGTTCCGTTCAAAGACTTTACGACGGCGGCCTGGGACACCTCCCATACCGGCAAAAAGCTGGATACGGTCAATGCGGCGAACATCCAGGCATTTTCGATTTATGTAAACGCTCCGGACGGGGAATCGTATACGAAAAACGATCCGTTTAAAGGAACGCTGTATTTTGACCAAATTCATGTAATCCCCGGAGAGCCGGGAGACATCCCAGACGGAATGGGCGGAGGAGAACAGCCGGGCGGCGGAATTCAGGAGGGAACCTTGTTTGGATTTGAAACCGGCACGCAGAACTGGACGATCGGTGAAAATACAGCCGGAGCGGCCGCTCCCGCGGTAACCGCCGATGCAGCCGCCGAAGGAAGCCATTCGCTGCAAACCGTGTTTCGTCTGGAGCCAGTAGGCACCAACTTCCTGCTTGGCACAGGCGGACTCAACTTGGCGGGTGCAGCGTCGGTCACGGCTCAGGTGAAGCTGTCCTCCGGCACCGCCAAGGTCAGTTTGTACATTCAGACCGGCTCAGGCTGGACCTGGACGGAAGGCGGCACGGTTGAGGCCCATTCGTCGGGTTTTGTTCCGGTCAGCCTGCCTTTATCGTCCGTGAGCCATCTTGGCGATGTCAAAGGGCTGGGCATTAAGGTAGAGCCCGTTTCCGGCAGCGGCAGCGCCACGCTTTATCTGGACGATGTGGCGATAACGAAATAACCTAACATCCGGTCTATCCGGATAATCTTGGACAAACCAGGCAACGCGTACAATCCAGGCAATCTAGGCAAATTTGACACTCTAGGCAATCCAGAAACTCTAGGCAATCCAGAAACTCTAGGCAATCCAGAAACTCTAGGCAATCCAGAAACTCTAGGCAATCCAGGCAATCCAGGCAATCCAGGCAATCCAGACTATCCGTACAATCGTTGACTCCCGGTACCGGTTTTTCGGCGCCGGGGGTTCTTTTTTTAGGAAAGGATGCCGGACCAGCCTCCTTCGGAACAACCGCCGCGAACGGGCGGAACAATCGCTGTTGTGTAAACGCACCGGGAACTTTATAATGATTTTGTTAGGTTATTTGTTAGCAACTGCTGTTATTTGACAGCGAAAATTAGCAGGACGGAGAAGGCCGATGAAAGCACAATGCAAGCCCCCCTGGTGGTCTTTTTTTGCCGATCTGAGCATGGAAAGAAAATTGTTTCTTGTTTTTTTGGTCATCATCACGCTGCCGCTGTCCTTCATCGGCCTTATCTCTTTCAAAAGCTACTCGGATTCGATTCAATCCAACACGATTGCCTACTCCGAAAAGCTGATTGACCAGATGATGGACGGGATAGACGGCTATATCGAAGACATGAAACGGATTTCCTCCATGCCCGCTTACGTTCAGGATATCCGGCAGAATCTGATCAGCTCCAACCGCTATTACGAACAAAAGCAGCAGATGGAGGGAGACGGGAATGTATCGGTCGCACCGGGCGATCTGAACTTGCTGCTGTCGATCCAGCGGGGGATAGAAAGCAACATTTCGTTTATCAACAACATCAAAAGCGGGGCCAACTCGGTTTATATTTTTGACAAATACGGCAACGGGTATTATTCGGCCAGGAACGGCGGCGTAAGGCTGAACCTGGAGGAGAGCTACAAGTACTGGAACGGGCATTCCGGGGATTCGGGCGGCGAGGCGCTTTTGTTCGGCACGCAGGCTTATACAAGCAATCTGCAGAGCACCCGTTATGCCTTTGCGGTGGTCCGCCGGATTATGGATGAGTCGTGGAACCCGATCGGGCTGATTGCGGTCGAAGCCAATGTCAGCATGCTGAAAAGCCAGGTGGATGAACTGGACAAGGTTACGCACGGGCAGTCCCTTATCGTCGACGAGCAGGGGAAGGTCATTTACGACAGCGCGCAGCGGCAGCTTGCCGCAAACATCTCGGATTCGCCGCTATTCCAGGAGGCCCAAGGCCGGAGCGGCAGCTTTTACGATACCGTAAACGGCAGAGAAAGGCTGAATATTTTTTCCGCATCAAACAAAACGAACTGGAAAGTCATTATATCCATCCCGGTCGATGAGCTGACACGAAGTGTAAAAGTCACGCGCAATGCCACTTTGGCGGCAACCTTCTTTATTATTGTGCTGGCGCTGGCGGTCTCGTTATTCCTGTCGTTTGCCCTGACGAAGCCGCTTACCCGGATGATCCGGCTTATGAAAAAAGTGCAGGGCGGCGATCTGGACGTGGAGTTTACTGTACAGCGGAGGGATGAAATTGGCCTGCTCGGCCACCAGTTCAACCGGATGCTGGCCCGGATCCGCCAGTTAATCGATGATATTTACCGGATCGGGGAGCAAAAAAAAGAAGCCGAGCTGCAGGCGCTGCAGAGCCAGATCAACCCGCATTTTATCTATAACACGCTGGAATCGATCCGGATGACGGCCGAGCTGAACGACGATGTCGAAGCTGCCGATATGATTTCCATCCTGGGAAAAATGCTGCGCTACAGCACAGGCGACGTCAGCGGCGGAGCGACGCTCCGGCAGGAGCTGACTTACGTCGGCCACTATGTGGAGCTGCTGAACTGCCGGTATCCGGGCCGGTTTACGCTGACGGTTGATGTGCCGCCCGAATTGGACAATTACCGGCTGATCAAGCTGCTGTTCCAGCCCATTATCGAAAATGCGGCGTACCATGGCCTGGATGACGGCAAGCCGCAGATGCATCTCGGCATCTCCTGCGAGATGAAGGAGCAGGCGCTGGTGTTTCATATCACCGACGACGGCTGCGGCATGGATAAGGAGACGCTTGACCGGCTGAACGAAGCCCTGCGGAATGAAAGTCCGCCGAAAAAAGGGCTCGACGGCGGCATCGGGCTCAAAAACGTGCAGCAGCGCGTAAGGGTGCATTATGGCGGCGCCTATGGACTGGAAGTCCGCAGCACGCTGGGGGAAGGGACGGATGTGTGTCTGACGCTTCCCAGACCCGAAAGAGAGCGGGAGGCTGGAGTAGAGATAGAGGGGGGGCCTCAGGATGAAAGGCATGCATAGCAACAAATGGGCGCCCGGAGCGCTGCTGGCCATTTTCATCTGGTCGATGCTGTCCGGCTGCAGCGGAGGGGGGACGGCGGCGACCGGACCGCAGGACGGGTCTTCCTCCGGCGGCCATACGCCGGCGCTGTCCGGAACCATCAAAATGATGACCAACCGGATCGACTTAATCGAAAACGGCACCTTCGACCGTTACGCGCAGGAGTTTAAGCAGCGTTATCCGGATGCAAATGTGGAATTTGAAGGACTGCCGAATTACGCCAGCGATATTTTGGTGCGTTTGTCCACCAGGGATGCGGGAGACGTGCTGCTGATTCCGATTAATTTATCCGGCAGGGAGCTGGAGCAATTTTTTGAACCGCTGGACGAGTCGGTCACTGCCGGTGAGCGGTTTTCCGAATTTGCATCCTATCAAGGGCGAAGATACGGGTTGACCACTGGAACGGCGACCGTGGGGATCATTTATAACAAAAAAGCGTTTCAGACCGCCGGCATCACCAAGGTGCCGACAACGCTTGATGAATTTTACGCGGCCTGCGCGAAGCTGAAGGCGGCGGGAATTACGCCGGTGTATCTGAATTACGGCGCGGTGTGGCCGCTCCGGGAGTGGGGGAACAGCCTGGTCATTGATATGTCGGGCAATCCCGATTATGTGAACGACATGGTGCATATGGATGAGCCGTGGCGTATGGACAATGAATGGGGACGTTCCCTTACGATCGCCCGCACGCTGGTTGCACGGGGATATGTGGAGGAGAAGCTGTTCACGAACAGCTGGGAGGTCTCCAAGACGAAGCTGGCCCGCGGGGAAGCCGGCATGTATCTGATGGGCAGCTGGGCGATCCCGCAGATTATCGGGGCGGGCGCGTCGGCGGAGGATATCGGTTTTTTCCCGTTCCCTTACGATAACAGCCCTGTCCATAACGCGCCGCTTAACCCCGATTGGCAGGCCGGGGTGAGCAAATACAGCAGCAATAAGGAATTGGCCAAGGCCTGGCTGGATTTTTTTGTGAACGAATCCTCATACCAGGCGGAATGGGGCCTGCTGCCGGATAGTCCCGAAACGGGCATGCCGCAGTACAGCGAATTCCTGTCTTACAAACCGAAGCTGCTCGAAGCCACCGTGCAGAGCGATGCGTTCATCGAACTGGCCAATAAAGCGGAGTTGTCTTTCGGGTCCGGTGAATACCTGCAGGAGCTTATAGCGGCAAAGGATTTGAATAAAGCGTTTGGCGAGCTGAACGCCAAATGGAAAGAAGCTCGCGCGGAGCTCCGTTCCGGCGCCGAGTAAGGGCGGCAGCGCCCCATGCATATCGACTAGCGGAGGAACCGACAATGGCCAAAAAAGTAACGATGCAAAAAATCGCCGATCATCTCGGCGTGTCCAAATTTGTGGTCTCCAAAGCGCTGTCCGGCAAAGACGGCGTAAACGAAACCACACGGGAGCGGGTGATCCAGGCCGCTTCACAGCTGGGATATTACACGCAAAAAAATGCCTACGCCCAGCACGTCAAGCAGCCGATTCCGGCCGGACAAGGCGAGCGGACCAAGCAGTCCGTGCTTGTATTGATGCCCGGCATCCGTTCCCAAACCCAGGATTCGGCGTATTGGGGAAAGATTATTGACGGAATTGCGCTGGCGCTTGACGACAGGCGGCTCGGCATGGTCATCGTATCGGAGCACCGGGCGGACAACTTCGTCAATATTTTGAATCCGGCGGGGCTGCTGGGGCTGATCGGAGTCGGCCAGATTTCTACCTCGCTGCTGATGGAGGTGCACCGGATCGGGCTGCCGATGGTGCTGATCGACCACGAAGACCCGCTTATCCCTACCGACACGGTATTTGTGTCAAACGTTGATTCCATGGCGAGGGTCACCAATCATTTGATGGCGGTTGGCCATGAATCGCTGCATTTTATCGGCGGGATCGGCTACTCCCGCAGCTTCCGGGACCGCTGGACCGGGTTCCGCGGCGCGCTGGAGGAGAGCGGCCGGAGACCGCAGGGACCGGATGATCCGATGCTGCTGATGGAAGGCATGGACGACGACTCGTTCCGTGACGAATTTCGCAGCTGGCTGAAAAAACGGAGCCAGACGGGAACGCTGCCGACAGCGCTTGTCTGTGCGAACGATTCGACTGCAATTATCGTCAGTGAAGAGCTGAAGGAGCAGGGGCTGCGGATTCCCGAAGACGTCAGTGTAACGGGTTTTGACAATATCGACGATGCCTCCCGGGCAGTTCCGCCGCTTACGACGGTTCATGTGCCCAAAGAGGCGATGGGACGGGCGGCCGTTGATATGCTGCTGGGAAGACTTCAATCGCCCGCATCGCCGCTGGCCAAAATGCTCATTGCCGCCGATGTGGTGCACCGCGATTCCGCGGCGGAACCGCCGTCGGCCCCCGCCAAGCAGGAGGCCTAAGTGCGAGCGCCCGGTGCCGGCAGAGCAAGCCAAACGTCCTGGTGTGGAATTTGGCTCCAGGCGAAGCTAGGCGTTCGGCCGGGCGAACCGGGCCCTCAGAGCGGACCGGGCACCTGCAAAGCTGCGAACCGCAAACAGACCAAAGAGGCTTTTCACCCGGCGCTTGGCCGGATGAAAAGCCTCTTTGGTTTAACTCCTCGCCTGCGCGCGTTCAGCGCCCAGGGTTATACCGTCAAATTGCGTTCGATCAGTTCCAGCCGCTGCTGCACGCTGGCGTAGGAACGCAGCGGATCTTCCGGCGTGTTCATGACGTAATCCAGCATCTGGTCCACGGTGGTGGTCGCGACGTGGATACGCGTATCGGAAGAAGCGTAGTAAATATACAATTCGCCATTGTCTCTGGCAATCATGCCGTTGCAGAAGACCACATTGGATACGTCGCCTACGCGTTCTTCGCCTTCCGGCGCGATAAAATGTCCGCCTGGCCGGTGCGTAACTTTATAAGGCTCGTTCAGATCGGACAAAAAAGCGTACAGGACATAGCGGAGGCCGGCCGCGGTATTCCGCACGCCATGCGCGATATGCAGCCATCCGTGCGGTGTTTTTACCGGCGCGGGGCCCTGGCCGTTTTTGACTTCCTTGATCGTATGGTAATGGCGTTCGTCGATGATGATTTCTTGCGTAATTACTGCGTTTTCGATGGTGTCGGAAAGACCCCAGCCGATGCCGCCGCCTGAACCGGTATCAATAAAGCCGTCCTGCGGCCGGGTGTAGAACGCATATTTGCCGTCCACGAATTCGGGATGCAGCACCACGTTGCGCTGCTGGGCGGAGCCGGTCTTCAGATCGGCCAGCCGTTCCCAGGTCTTCAGATCACGCGTGCGGGCGATGCCGCATTGGGCCACGGCGCTGGACAGATCGCCCGGCGCGGCGTCCGGATCCTTGCGCTCGGTGCAGAATAAGCCGTAAATCCAGCCGTCCTCATGCTGAACCAGCCGCATATCGTACACATTGATGTCCGGATCTTCGGTTTCCGGCAGCACCACAGGGCGGTCCCAAAACCGGAAGCCGTCGACGCCGCTGTCGCTTTCAGCAACGGCAAAAAACGATTTACGGTCCACGCCCTCCACCCGGGCCACAATATAAAACTTGCCGTTAAGCTCAATCGCCCCGGGATTAAAAATACCGTTAACGCCCAAACGTTCAGCAAAATACGGATTTGTCTCCGGGTTAAAATCGTAACGCCAAATCAGCGGGGCGTGTTCCGCCGTAATCAGCGGGTAGCGGTAGCGGTCAAAAATGCCGTTGCCGAAAGGGACTTTTTCGTTTTTGCGGCCGATCAGCGCCTCGTAGCGCTCGGTTAACTGCTGTTTGCGTTGCTCAAATAAAGTTGTCATGATTAGTGCTCCTTTACGGATAATGGAATGCGTTCAATCATTTCAAAGCAGGCTCTGCCGTTATGATACGGGCATTTCCAGGCGCTGACCTTCGGTTCGTGATCCAGCGGACGGAGATCCCCGCTTACACCCCAATGCCATTCGCCCAGCTTGTGATCCACGATATACTCGTCGATAAACTGCCAGGAGCGGTAAGCCGCCTCCCGGAACTTGGCGTCCCCGGTCAATTGGTAGGCGTTGTAGAAGCCGACCATGGCTTCCGCCTGCGGCCACCAGTCCTTGTCGCGGCTGAGCAGCCCTTCCGGTCCGGCTTCATTCCAAATGCCGCCGTCTGTGTCGACGCCTTCGGCGAGTGCGGCTTCAGCCATCCGGATAGCAATATCGGTTACACGCTTCAGCACTTCTTCGTCACCCAGCACTTCCGCCGCTTCGAACAGCAGCCAGCTGCCTTCGATATCATGGCCATAAGACACATGATCGGATTTTACGTTCCATTCTTCATCAAAAAAGAGCAGGAAATGCCGCCCTTCCGTATCGACGATATGATCCAGCATGGTGCCGATCAATTCAGCGAGCTTCACGCGAAGCTCTTCGGATTTCCAGACCCGGTACAGCCCTGTATAAGCTTCCAGAACATGCAGATGCGTGTTCATCGATTTTTTTTCGTTCAGATCTTTGCCGCTCAGCGACAAATCATCCGTCATCTGCCATTCACGCGACAAGGCCTCGATGTAACCCGAGTGAACCGGATCGTATCCGTACTTCTCCAGCAGGCGGAATAGTTGGGTAGCCCGGTCTAGGGCTTCCGGCTTCTGGACCGCCCGGTAATATTCAGCCAGCGCATAGATCACGAAGGCCTGGCCGTATACCTGCTTTTTAGTCTGGGACGGGCTGCCGCCGGCATGAACCATCCAGAAAAACCCGCCGTGTTCGCGGTCGGCGAAATCCCGTTCCAGCACATCAAGCGCCCGCTCCGCAGCCTGCAAATACGCGGGATCGCCGAACAGCCGGTAGGCGCTGGAGAAGGTCCATAAAATGCGCGCATTCAGCACAAGGCTTTTATCCGCCTCGGGCCGCACATTCATTTGACTGTCGATCTCACCGACAAAGCCGCCGTGAACTTCGTCCGGCGTATGCCGGAGCCAGAAACCGAGAATGTTGTTTTTCACTTCGTTCTGAAGACGGGATAACCATAATTCGGAGGAGTGCAGCGTCATTCAAGGTCACTTCCTTTCTTCATTGGTGGTTTGGGAGGTGTAAAAGGTTTTGATGATACCGGCCGCTTCCTTGCCGTACATGCAGTAGTCGTCATTGCTTCGGGCCTCTGCCTTATCGTACAGCTGCGCCGGCCAGTCCCACAGCATGAAGCCCCGTACCCAGGGCCTCGAGCGGCAGGCGGAGAACATCGCCTCGTAATACCGCGCCTGTTCCGCTTCGTCCGGCCCGCCTTTCAGCGTCCAGTCATTCGGGATGGCCGCGCTGCCGGTCCGGCTCGGGCAGCCGGCTTCCATAAAGAAAAAGGGTTTGCCGTGGGTCCGCACCACGCCTTCAATCCGGTCAAGCTGTGCCTCCCAATCCAGCTCCGGGTAATATCCGCTGGAGGAGATAATGTCGACAGCATCCCACCAGGTTACATTGTCTTCCTGGTACTTGTCCCAGTTGTACGTGATCGGGCCGGTGTACACTTTGCGGACTTCGGAGATCAGCGTCCTCCATTCTGCGGCCCGCCGGTCTGCCTGAACGGTCTCGCAGCCGATACAGAACAGCTCGCAGCCCGTTTCTTCGGCAATTCTCGCGTAGTGCAGAATAAAAGCGGTATAAGACGCGAACCACTCGCTCCACTTCGGTTCACAAGGGACATCCTTGTCAAAAAAGTTGATGTGCGCACGCCACGTACCGTCCGCGCAGTTTACGATCGGCTTCAGGCACACCTTCAGTCCAAGCGACTTGGCGGTTTCGATCGCCCACCGGACCTCTGCGTCGGTAACGGTCGGTTCCTCCCAATACGGGATTTCCGTCGACTGCGGTGTGGCCTGAAGCGCACTGAAAGCGATTGCGGTCCAATTCGCACCGGTGTCCTCCGCCATCCGTTTCATGGAGGAATGCGCTTCCTCGTTATTCCATGTTCCTCTCTGGCCCATGAACCCCCAGGTAACGCCGCCTACAAATTCGTTGAGTATATCCATCGTTAACCTCGCTTTATCGGAAGGATAATAAAAACGATATTCAATTTTGTTATATTGTTATTATATAAATGTTAGTTTATGATAACAATACAATTCAGTTATAAACGTTTTGCACGCACATTTCAAGAGGGGAACACCGAACTTTTTTAGACTTGACTCCGTCTTGGCAGCAGAAAGTAAATATAGAACCAGAAAGTAAAACAAGACTATTTTCGCGGCTGCCGGGCAGGCTTATAATTAATTGATAGCGCAACCAAAACTTTGCGGTTATCACTGGGAGGTCTCCAATGATTAATATCATGATTGCAGACGATGAGGAGGTTATCCGCAGAGGCTTGGAGAAAATCTCGTCGAAAATGGACCTGGATGTAAACGTCATTGGTTCCTACGGAAACGGAGCGGAAGCCTGGCGCCACCTGGAGCTGCTCTCCGGCCGGGATATCGATTTGCTCATTACGGATATCAAAATGCCGAAAATGGACGGTTTTCAACTGATTGAACAGGCCAGAAACCGCCTGCGGACCCTTAACATCGCCGTACTCAGCGGATTTAGCGAATTTGAGTATGCCCGCCGGGCCATCCGGTTCGGGATTATGGATTACCTATTGAAGCCGATCGACAAGGCGCAGCTGCACGAGCTCTACACGAAAGTCGAAACCCAAAAAAGGCACCGGGCCGAGCTTGAAGAGGAACCGGTTCAGCCCCAGGAGGGCGGAGAGCATTATGTCGTGGAGCAGATCAAGCTCATCCTGGAGAAGGAATACCGGCAAAATTTTGAGCTGGAGCGGTTGTCGGATACGGTAGGCATGAATGCAAGTTATCTCAGCCGTCTGTTTAAGTTCAAAACAGGAAAAACGATCACCGATTATTTGATCGGTATTCGCATCTCGAAGGCCAAAGAACTGCTGAAAGACCATCCGGATCTCAAAAACTATGAAATTGCCGAAAAGGTCGGGTACAATGATCCGGTGTACTTTAATAAACTGTTCAAAAAAGTGTGCGGCGTGACGCCAAAAGATTACAAGTCGGGCGCCCGCGGAGAACCCAAAGCCCCCAAGTGACGGGAATCTGCGCGTCCGCGCCGTTACCGCGGCGGGAGTCTTGTGCGTCCAACGCCGTCATGGCAGCGGGGTGTCATGCATGCCCGCAAATAGCGGCAACCTTGTGTGTCCGAGCCCGGTAGTAACAGCGAAGCCGCGCGCTGGCCACGTAATCGTAACAGCGGATTTGCGTTCCGCACCGCGCATCGTTATAACGCGGCCTTACTCGGCCGTCCAAAATAGAGAGCCAACCGGCAAGCAGAGCCGGTTGGCTCTTTTTTTATAAACCGAGCCGTCTCAGCCAAGCATATAACGCGGCCATAGGCCAAACCATGGCGGTCTTTTAGATAAAGTTGAAAAAAACAGGGAGTGCGGCGGGCTTGTATAACAAACGAAGCAAAGATGAATGCCAGTAATTTGAAATAACAAATATAAAATTACAAAAACAAAAATAACAAATCAAGGACCAGAAAACGCAATTCAAACCATCGTTTAAGCCTGCCTTTCGGCCTATAATGGGTTCGTAAGCGTTTGTGCATGCGCTTTCACATAATTTCGAGACAAATAAAGAGCTGGTTATCATACGAAGAGAAGTTTTTTTTGTATATAACAAGTTATTTATTTGTTATCGATTAGAGAAACGGATTGCAACCAGGAGAGGGGACGTAGTTACATGAAACGCAGCAAATGGATGGCAGGGTTGATGGCCCTGACGTTGACAATGGGGCTGTTCGCCGGATGTTCTTCAGGCAACAACGGCGGAAATGCCGGCAATAGCGGAGACGCTTCGAATGCGGCGGCTGGAGACGGCGGTGCCCAGGCGGTTAAAGGCGAAATTACGGTCATCACCCAGCGGACGGATATCGTGGACACGGTATTTCAGGAATACGCGGCCAAATTCAATGAGAAATACCCTGATGTTAAGGTGAATTTTGAAGCGCTGGCCAATTACGAGGATCAGATCAAAATCCGCATGAGCACCCGGGACTACGGTGATGTGCTGCTGATTCCCACCAGTGTGCCAATGAAAGACCTTCCGGATTATTTCGAACCCATGGGTTCAGTTGCGGATTTAAGCAGCAAATATACCGGTCTGGAGGAACGCGCCGTAAACGGCCAATCCTACGGCATTCCGGTCACCATTAATTTTAACGGTGTGATTTATAACAAAAAAGTGTTTGAGCAGGCAGGATTCGCTACCCCGCCAAAAACGATTGACGAGTTTATGGCCGCCCTGCAGGCGATCAAAGACAAGACGGATGCGATTCCGCTGTACACGAACTATGCGGCGGGTTGGCCGCTGACGCAGTGGGAAGCCGATCTGCCTACGGTGGCTGGCGATGTGAGTTATGTGAACAACAAGCAGCCGGCGACGGACGACAATTTTGTACCGGGCCAGCCGCATTATGAGCTGTACAAAATTTTGTACGACGCTGCGCAAAAAGGCCTGATCGAAGAAGATCCGACCACAACCGACTGGGAGTCCTCCAAAGTGGATTTGGGCAGCGGAAAAATCGGCGCCATGGTGCTTGGCTCCTGGGCAATCGGACAAATCAAGGGCGTAGCGGCAAACCCGGACGATGTAGGTTTTATGCCGTTCCCTACCAATGCGGATAAAGTGGTGGTTCCGCTGGCTGACGATTATCTGATTGGCGTAAGCATTCACAGCCAAAACAAAGCAGCGTCGCGGGCGTGGGTGGACTGGTTCATCAACGAATCCGGTTATCCGACCACCGAAGGCGGCGGCATGAGTCCGGTCAAGGGTGCGGAGCTGCCGGAGATTCTGAAAGCATATGAAGGCACGGACATCAAGTTTGAAGCGCTGGCACCCGCCGAGGCCGGACAAGAAGGTCTTGTGGATGCAATCGACAAAGACGCGGAAATCGGTCTGTGGCAGCCGGACTTCAAGAAGCGCATTATTGAAGCGGCAATTGGAAACCGTGATGAATCCTACGACGATATTATGAAGGAATTGAACGATGCCTGGGTTCAGTCGCGGGCCAAAATCGCTTCGGGCAAATAAAGCGGAGAAGACAAGCGGGAGGGAGACGCGCCGTTTCCCCTCTCTTTTCCTTCGTGCATAAAATCACAACACAGAAGAGAAAGTTTGGGCTTTTATGGAGGTGAAGACGTTGCCAAGTTTTTCGAATTTAAGCTACAAAGCTCAGCGGATTCTGATTATTTTTGGTTTTTCCCTGATTCCGGTGGTGCTGCTGCTTACGTTTGCCTATCTGCCAGTAGTTAATATGATCAAATACAGCTTTACGGACTGGAACGGGCTCAGCAAGGACATGAATTTTGTCGGCCTTGATAATTACAAAACGATCTTCACGAATCCGGATTATTTTTCCGTATTTAAGGTCAGTCTGTATTATTTTGTCGCGACATTCATCCAGATGGGGCTGGCTCTTTATTTTGCGACGATCCTCAGTTTTAACGTCCGGGCAAAAAATCTGTTCAAAGGGATTCTGTTTTTTCCTTCCCTGCTGAACGGTGTCGCAATCGGTTTTATTTTTCTGTTTTTTTTCCGGCCGGACGGCACGCTCGATACGCTGCTGAACCTGCTGGGTCTGGAGGCGCTGCAGCAGAAATGGCTGCTGAATCCAAACATCATCAACGTGTCGCTGGCCGGGGCATCGGTCTGGAGATACATGGGCTTTAACTTCATTATTTTTCTTGGAGCAATCTCGTCTATTCAGAAAGATGTCTATGAGGCGGCCGATATCGATGGGGCTAACCGCTGGCATCAATTTATCCACATCATCCTGCCGAGCATCAAACGTATTTTGCAGCTGAACCTGATCCTGGCCATCAGCGGCGCCATCGGCGTCTTCGATGTTCCTTATATCATGACGGGCGGCTCCAACGGCAGCGGCACCTTTGTCATTCAGACGGTGGATGTGGCGTTTAAATACAGCAAACTAGGTTTGGCTTCAGCCATGGCCGTCGTTCTGCTCGTTATCGTAATTTTGGTTACGCTGCTGCAGCGTTTGCTCATCAAGGAGGGAAAGTAGGGTGCACACTGTAAAATATTCGCTCGCCAGCATCTTAAAATATCTGACCTTGATCCTTGGCGCGCTGGCAGCGCTGATTCCGATTGTCGTGGTGCTCTTCGCTTCCCTCAAGACCGGGACGGAGTATGGGAACACCAGCCCGCTGACCCCGCCGGAGAACTGGCTGAACTTTGCGAATTATACGAAGGCTTTTGTAGATGGAAAAATGCTGCTCGGGTTCACGAACACCCTGATTATCGTGACGGTTTCGATTGCCGGGGCGACGCTGACCGGTTCGATGATGGCCTACATCCTGGCTCGCTTCAAGTTCCGCGGCAGCAAGCTGTTGATTGGCGCCTTCCTGCTGGCAACGCTGATTCCGGGCGTCACAACCCAAGTAGCAACTTTTCAGATCATCAATGCACTGGATCTGTTTAACACCCGGCTTGCGCCGATTGTGCTTTACCTGGGTACCGACATCATTGCGGTGTATATTTTTATGCAGTTTCTGGACTCCATTTCCGAATCGCTGGATGAATCGGCGATGCTGGACGGGGCGTCGTATTGGACCATTTATTGGCGGATTATTTTACCGCTGCTGAAGCCGGCGATTGCAACGGTCATCATCGTGAAGGGCGTCAATATTTACAACGATTTTTATGTGCCGTTCCTGTATATGCCCAAAAGCGACCTGCAGGTCATTTCAACCGCGCTGTTCAAGTTTAAGGGTCCATACGGCTCCCAGTGGGAAGTGATCTGCGCAGGCATCATGATTGCGATTATTCCAACGCTGATCGTGTTTACTGCCCTGCAAAAATACATTTATAACGGTTTTGCTCAAGGTTCAGTGAAATAAAACATAGAACCGATCAACCCGGTAAAACGAAATCAAACCATTTTGAAGGGAGATTAACGATTATGACAGAAGTTAAAATTATTGGAGAAAACATCCCGAACATGCCTTGGGAAGAAAAACCGGAAGGCCATGTGAAACCGCTGTGGAGACACAGCCAAAACCCTGTGATCAAAAGAAATCCGGCAAAAGACGTGGCCCGCATTTTCAACAGCGCCGTGGCTGCTTACGAAGGCGGCTTTATCGGCGTGTTCCGCGCCGAAACCGACACGACCCGCCCGCACCTCCGTCTTGGCCGCAGCGAGGACGCGCTGAACTGGAACATTGAAGATGAGCCGATTCAATTTGTGGACGAAGCGGGCAATCCTTATCAGCCGCGTTACGCATACGATCCCCGGCTCGTTAAGGTGGAAGACACCTACTACATCATCTGGTGTACCGATTTCTACGGCGCCGCGATTGGTGTCGCTACAACCCAAGACTTCAAAACCTTTGTTGCGATGGAAAATCCGTTCCTGCCGTTTAACCGCAATGGCGTTCTGTTCCCCAGAAAAATCAACGGGAATTTCGTGATGCTGTCCCGTCCAAGCGACAGCGGCCACACGCCGTTTGGCGACGTGTTCCTGAGCGAAAGCCCGGATTTTGTCTACTGGGGCAAACACCGCCATGTAATGACCAAAGGCGGCCAAGGCTGGTGGCAAAGCGTTAAAATCGGCGGCGGACCCGCTCCGATCGAAACGACCGAAGGCTGGCTTATGTTCTATCACGGCGTCACCGGCACGTGCAACGGCCTGGTTTACAGCATGGGCGCCGTCATTCTCGACAAAGACGAACCGTCGAGGGTCAAATACCGGTCCCGGAATTTTGTGCTGACACCCGAAGAGTGGTATGAAGAGCGGGGATTTGTGCCCAATGTCGTGTTCCCTTGCGCGACGCTGCATGATGCCGAAACCGGAAGAATCGCGATTTATTACGGAGCGGCCGACACCTATGTAGGTGTTGCTTATACGACGGTGCAGGAGATCGTTGATTACGTAATCGAAACCCATGAGGATGTAGCGGACGACGCCTCGATCGGCAGAATCTAATTCACCGGGGAGGATCAGGCCATGGGATACGATAGGAAACTTGCGGAGCTGATGACCTATCAGGGAAGCAGCCCGCGGCCGGCGGATCTGGACGGCTACTGGGAACGGGCGCTACGTCAGCTGGCCGACCAGCCGCTGGACTATGAGCTGGTTCCGGCGGAATTTGAGTCGCCGCTGGCGGAATGCTATCATCTGTATTTTACCGGAGTGGGCGGCGCCCGGATTCACTGCAAATACGTAAAACCGAAACGCGCGTCCGGGACAGGAGCGGGAGTCGTCATGTTTCACGGCTACGCCTGCGACAGCGGCGACTGGATGGAAAAGGTGAACTACGCGGCGCACGGCATCAGCGTGCTTGCGATGGACTGCCGGGGACAAGGCGGTTTGTCGGAAGACAACCTGACCGTCAAGGGCACAACCGTCCGCGGCCACATTATCCGGGGAGTTGACGACCCGGACCCGGATGCGCTGTATTTCCGCCATGTTTTCCTGGATACCGTGCAGACGGCGCGGATTCTGATGAACATGGAGGAGGTGGACCCGGCGCGGGTCGGCGCGTTTGGCCTGTCCCAAGGCGGAGCGCTCACCATTGCCTGCGCTGCGCTGGAGCCGCGAATTAAGCTCGCTGTGCCGGTGTACCCTTTTTTGGCGGACTACAAACGGGCCATGGAGCTGGATGCCGTAAACTCGGCTTATGAAGAGCTGCATTATTATTTCCGGTTTTTTGATCCGCACCATCTGCGCGAAGAGGAGATTTTCGGCCGGCTCGGGTACATCGATATTCAGAACCTGGCCCCCCGGATTGAGGGCAAAGTCCTGTTTGTTACGGGGCTGGCCGATACCGTGTGTCCGCCGTCCACGCAGTTTGCGGTGTACAACAAAATCCGGTCGGAAAAAGAACTGCTGGTCTACCACGAATACGGCCATGAATATCTCCCTTATTTGGCAGATAAGGCGCTGCAGGCGTTTCGGGGGTTGTAACGGGGACTGGGCAGTTGAGCTCACCAGCCCAGCCATGAGCAGGGGCATATCCCCGACATGAGAAGATCAGCATAACGGTACAAGTTTTAGGCCGCACCCTTTGGATTCCCGGGGGTGCGGCCTTTTTGCATAGAGGCGGAGTTCTGCTCCCGACGCCTCAAAAATGGAAGGAAACCGGCCCAAAAACGGAAGGGTATGCTAAAATGAGAGCACTGATTTTTTTTCCAAAGATGACCACAATCCATTTGGAAGAAAGGCGGAGAACGGATGGAACAGACGCTCAGGAGCCGTGTGATCGGCACGTTTACTTATGATAAGCTGACCAACGATTATACGGCGGAGACTCCAGGGGAAAGGGGCACGGTCTATTGGTCGCTGAAGCTGAGTGAAGACGGTGCGGATGCTGCCGTGCTGCTGGAGCGGGCGGACCGGCTGTATGAAGAGCTGTCCCGGTTTGATGCGATGGCCAGAGCGGCGATTGCCGCCGAACTTACGGAATACAAAAACGACTTCTGGCCGGAATATGATGAAGATGACGAAAACCTTGACTGGGATGCGGTTGACGCGGGAGTGTACGCTGTATCGGAAGCCCGGTTTGCCGAAGCCATCCGGCTGCTGGATATCGAACTGAGATCAGGCCGGCTCTACTGCGAATACGAAGACGGGGAGCTGTTCGGCGGGCACCGGATTCATGCCTATTTTGACGAGAATTACAAGCTGGTTAGTGCGGATGTCTAGCCGCTGGTGCCTTGCGGCCGATATCTTGCCACCGATGTCTTACGGTGAACCCTCCGATGCCGCTTGTTCCGGAATAAGGAGGTAGGGGATGGCTGTTAGTCCCGTAGTGGAGGAGAGCAGGGATTGGCTATTTTGTCCCGTCACGAAGGGAAATAGGGGATGGCCTATTCAGTCCCGTGATAAAGGGAGGGAATGAGATGATCTATGTAACCGGCGATTTGCATGGAGAATTGGACATTGGCAAGCTGAATTCCAGGCGCTTTCCGCACAACCGGAGCTTGACCAAAGATGACCTGGTCATTGTCGCAGGTGATTTCGGGCTGGTCTGGGGAAACGGCAAGGACGAAACGTACTGGCGCAAATGGTTGTCCCGCAAAAACTTTACGACGTTGTTCATCGACGGGAACCATGAAAATTTTGACCTGCTGGATGCGTATCCGGTAGAGTACTGGAACGGCGGCAAAGTTCACCGGATTGCGGACGATATCCTCCATCTGATGAGGGGCCAGGTATTTACGATACAGGATCTTAAGCTGTTTACGTTCGGCGGCGCGGCTTCTCATGACAAAGCTTACCGGAAAGAGCATGTCAGCTGGTGGCCAAGGGAGATGCCGTCGGCGGAGGAATATGCGGAGGGGCTGGCAAACCTGGCCCGGCATAACGGGAAAGTGGATTACATCTTGACGCACACCTGCCCAACCTCCATCTTAGAGCGGTTGAATGACCAGGAACCGACAGGGATAGAGAAAGACGAACTGACGGAATACCTGGAATCGGTCAAACGGAGTACCGCATACAAAGCGTGGGGATTCGGGCATTTTCACCGGGACCTGCCGCTGCCGGGCGGATTCCGGCTTCTCTATCACGATGTGAAGCGGCTGACGGAGCTTGGGGAGCGTTAAGATGAGATGCGGAAACGGGGAGGGAGAAACCGCAAAGAAATCCAGGTGGCTGCACGAATCTCGGAGTTAACAGGCTGTTTTTTTCGCGGACCCGGCCGCAGCGGACGAAAAAGGGTACATAAGGGAGAGAGAGGATGCTGCAATGATCACGGAAGTGTATTTTGTAAGACACGGGGAATCTTCCAAGCTGGAGGGAAATGAACGGACACGCGAACTGACCGCAAAAGGGCATACCGACGCGGAGCGAGTGGCCGAACTGCTGTCCGGGCTGCCGGTGGATGTATTGCTGTCCAGCCCTTACCGCCGTGCGGTACAGACGATGGAGCCGTTGGCCAGGCGCGCGGGCAAGGAAATTTTTTGCCATGAAGGGCTGCGAGAAACCGTATTTGCCGGGGAAGACCGGACGCTGAATGACACGGAGCTTCTGTCGGCTGTACGGCGGATGCTGTCGGACCGCGAATATTCCCTGCCAGGCGGTGAATCGGCTTCGGCCGCCCAGAAACGGGCGGTTGCGGCTCTGGAGCTGCTTTTCGTTGAATACCAAGGGCAGAACCTGGCGATTGGCACGCATGGATTGATTATGACGCTTATTTTTCAATACTATGACAGCCGTTATGATTGGGATTTTCTTATGAAAACTACGAAGCCTGACATCTACCGGATGACGTTAAGCGGCGGAAAACCGGTTGATCTCACAAGGCTCTGGGACAGGTGAGCGTAAATGAAAATCGTAGTGATCGGCTCGCCGGGGTCGGGCAAATCGACGTTTGCCGGGACAGCTGGAGGGCTGCTCCATCTGCCGGTGCACCATCTGGATGCGTTTTATTGGAAGCCGGGATGGGTGGAAACACCAAAGGAAGAGTGGCTGGAGTTCACGAAACAACTGGTTTCGGAGGACAGCTGGATTATAGACGGCCATTACGGAAGCACACTGGAGCTCCGGATGCAGGCTGCGGATGTTATTGTATATTTCGACTTATCCCCCTGGGTAACTACCTACCGGGTGATTAAACGGAGAATTCGTTACCATGGCAAAACCCGGCCCGATCTGAATGAAGGCTGCCCGGAGTCGATCGACTGGGCGTTTGTTAAATACGGTTGGAGGTTCAGACAAGACCGGCGGCCGGCGATTTTGGAGAAGATTGGGCGGCTACCATCTGATAAAACGGTAATTATTCTTCGCAGCCGGGCTGAAGTGCGCAGACTGCTGGAGAGGATCAGACAACGCGGAGCCGAAGGGTTGGCCGATTCGCCTTAATTATTAGTTTCGCATGAGATAAGCGTAGGAGGTTTTTATGGATAAACAATGGAGTGTTCTGGAAGATGCCGTATCCGACATCGGCTATTGGTCTTGGTGGGCGGAGCGCCTGCCTGACGCGTATCAGGTTGAATTTGGAGGAGCACAGCTCTGGTTTCCGCCCGAGGAAGGCCTGCCTCCTGCCGGACGGCTGGCGATACGGTTTGACGGACCGCGGGCAATCTGCCTGCTGCGCGATCCGTCTTCCGCTCTGCCGGAGAACTGGGCGGAGCTGCTGCACAAGGACCAGCTGGAGCCGTTTACGCTTGATTACGGCGAACTCCGGTTAAACAGCAGGGAGCATGTGCTGCAGCTGCTGGATGCCGGGTATCGACAGGAGTTTATCGTGGGCGACCGTTCCGCCGCTCTGCGGGAAGAAGAGGGGGATGTTTCTCTTTCTTTTTCGGCCGGGGAGGTGGGCCTGGTCATTGTGGCGAAGGAATTCCAACTGCTGAACCGGTTCGGAGCGATTGGAGCGGATGATATCCAGCGGGCGGTCTCTAAGTGGTGGGAGTATTGGAAGGATTATTGGGCGCGGAGAGGGACGGATGAAGCACTGCCGCTCGATTATGCCTGTGAGGTGACCATTCCGCTGAAAGCCCCCGAATAGCTTAGCGTCATAACGCGGCAATTTTGTTGCGGATACCCCTGAGCCGGAAATCTCGTAATTTCCAATTTCTTGGGGCTTCCTTTATACTGAAATCTAGTAAGTTTTTTAGCACAGGCGATACAGATAGGCAGGCTATACAAAGTCGTTACCGGCAATCAATAGCTGTAACGTCACAGGGCCCAGTCCCATCAGGACACACATATAAACAGGAGGGACATGACCGTGAATAGACCCAAGACCGTAATTGGGGTGCTTGTTGTTATTATTCTTATTATGGGAGGTTCTCTGGTCTATACGATCAGGGAGAAAAATATAGCCGAAGAGCAGGGAGATTTCCTTCAGCGGGTGGCGGATCAATCCTTTCAATATCAGCTGGGGCAGCTCGATTCCTGCTTTCAAAGCAGCGGCGAAGGTGGCGGCTTTACCTCTTGTGCGGCACCGGCGGCAGCCGTCTCCGGACTATCTGCGCTTACTTCATTTGAGAAAAGAAACGACGCCCTCGATCTTACGCTCGATAGCCTCCACCGCATCCTGCTGAACGAAGAGAAGCAGGAGAAACTGGCCGCACACGGAGAGTCCTTATCTGCTCTGGTGAACAAGCTGCAGCGCCAGCCATCGGATGCGGCAGTGACCGAACAACTGCAGGATGAAGTCTATCAGGTGCTGCGGTAGGGTTGCGCGGCGGCGGAGACAGATGTTGGGTTGTTGAAGAACGCATTGTCAATAACAGGGCAGGAGGACCAGCATGAATCCACAAAACAGACGATACAGCGTCCAACTTCGGCTGCCATCGATTGCGGAATACCAAACATTATGCCGGTCGGTTGGCTGGGAACCGTATATGAATTTTGAAGCGGCGGAAGCTTCACTTGAACATTCCTTGTTTGCTGCCGTTGTCACTTCCGCTTCGGGCGAGACGGTGGGTATGGGGAGGGTCGTCGGCGACGGCCATCTCTACTTCTACATTCAGGACATCGCCGTTCTGCCGGAGCATCAGGGGCAGGGTGCCGGACAACTGGTAATGGAAGCGATTGCCGGTTATTTGCGGGAGCACGCCCCCGATAAGGCGTTTGTCGGATTGTTTGCCTCCAAAGGGGCGGAAGCTTTTTATGAACGTTTTGGTTTGCAGCAGCATGAAGGAATGACCGGGATGTTTGGCGTGGTGCATGGTGGAGAAATCGGGTAACTCTAATAAGTTCAAGGAGGGGACAAACGATGAAACTGGCGGAAGCACTGGTGCTGCGGGCGGATACACAGAAACGGGTGGCGCAGATCGGCCAGCGGCTGGGTCGGGTGGTTAAGGTCCAGGAAGGGGAACAGCCGGCGGAAGACCCGATGGGCCTGATGGCGGAGCTGGAAACCGCGCTTGATGAGTTGGCTGGATGGGTTCGCCGGATTAACCGGACGAATGCCTCCACGCCTTTCGATTCGGAGTGGAGCTTGTCCGACGCGCTAGCCGAGCGGGACAAACTGATGCAGAAACGGAAAATGCTGACCGACCTGCTGGATCAGGCTGCAATCAAACAGGACCGTTATACCCGTTCGGAAGTGAGGTATACCCGGACGATTGAAGTGGCAGTCATTCAGCGGCAGATCGATGATCTGTCCAAGGCTTACCGCGAGCTGGATTTTAAAATTCAGGAGAAAAACTGGCTGACGGAACTCACTGAATAGCGGGGGACGGGGGAACCCGGTCCTTCGGCAAACGGACAACTGTATACGGCAAGCGGCGCAGGTAGTCCGGCCATAAAAGCGAGCATAAACCGTCCAACGGAAGTTGGACCTCTGAGAGGACGCGGGGCCAGATCCTCACCCATTAATATTGCAGCCCAGCAAGGTTACAAGAGTGCGTATGAGCACAGAAGTACCGGGCAGAGTTTACTGTTACTACCCTATGCTGATTTATGGTCCGGATGAGGGCGGGAATGGGGAAGCCGCTTAAAGAGTGTTAAGAAGTCGATGCCAACAAGGAAAAGAAATACCGGAACAACGGAACCTGAGTTTGGACTTGGAGGGAAAAAACGTGACAGAGCCTTATACGTTCACCCGCATAGGATATGTCTATGTCCCCACGTCGGACATTGACCGTTCCATTGATTGGTACACGCGGAACCTGAGCTTCAAGCTTATCAACAAGTTTGAGGATCGCGGTTCCATGATGGCCGTCCTGCACCAGCCGCATAAACACGCCATCGCTCTGCTGCTAATTGAAACGGCGGAGCCGGACAGACTGCAGATTAACCGTAATGGTTCGCCGTTTCCTGTTATGGCGGTTCAATGCCCCGATATCGAGTTGACTTACCGCACACTGACGAATAACGGCGTAGAAGCCGAGCCGATTCAAACGCTTGGCGCCGGGGAAGCGCGTTACTTTTATTTTCGCGATGATCAGGGCAATTTGCTTGAGGCCGCCTGGTCGATTTGGGACCCGGAGGATGAGTTCAAAGAAGAGGCCGCCGGTTAACGGCTGACTGAGGAAGCGGCTGGCGGGAGGGAAACATGAGGACTCGATCAAGCAAGAAAAAAAGATGGATTCTCCCCGCCGTTGCCACCGTGCTGCTGACGTCTTTAATCGTGAGTTACGCGTCTTATCTGCGAATTTACGTGGGCAGCGGCGGCGTTTCGGCGTTTGAGCGGGCCTTGACCGAAGCGGTCCGGAGTCAGGAGCCTTTTCACATACAAGAGGTGACGGACTTCACGTGGGACCGGATGATTATCGGTTACCCTTATATGTCCAAGGAAGAACTGGAGGCAGCGGCGGGCGTCCGCTGGACAAACCGGACTTATCCGGGTTATCTGCTGGAACGTTATGTGCTGAAGGATCTGATGGGTGACCTGATATTAAGCGACGAATCGGTGAACAAAGTTGTTTTTATCTCCGGCGGAAAAGTGGTGCTTGAAACGACGCTTTACCGGGATCAGGCTGACTTCACCGGCATAAAAGGAACGGTGACGCCGGAACGGGACGAGTTCAAGGCGGAGGGACCGGTATTGCATCTGCTGAGCGAATAGATGCCGGCTGCACGCAGACATGTCCTGGTTCCGGCTGGCGCGAATGGCGCGTAGGCCATTAAGCCACGGAACATACGCGGCCGCCTTTATTTTCGGAGTTCTGCGTTCTATGCAGACTGAACTGTTGAAATACAGGATGGCGGGGATGGCACGGAGGGAATTTGAGCTGCGGAACATACGCGGTCACCTTTATTTTCGGAGTTCTGCGTTCTATGCAGACTGAACTATTGAAATACAGGATGGCGGGGATGGCACGGAGGCAATTTGAGCTGCGGAACATACGCGGTCACCTTTATTTTCGGAGTTCTGCGTTCTATTCAGACTGAACTATTGAAATACAGGATGGCGGGGATGGCACGGAGGCAATTTGAGCTGCGGAACATACGCGGTCACCTTTATTTTCGGAGTTCTGCGTTCTATGCAGACTGAACTGTTGAAATACAGAGTGGCGGGGATGGCACGGAGGGAATTTGAGCTGCGGAACTTACGCGGTCACCTTTATTTCGGAGTTCTGCGTTCTATTCAGACTGAACTGTTGAAATACAGGATGGCGGGGATGGCACGGAGGGAATTTGAGCTGCGGAACATACGCGGTCACCTTTATTTTCGGAGTTCTGCGTTCTATTCAGACTGAACTGTTGAAATACAGGATGGCGGGGATGGCACGGAGGGAATTTGGAGATGGAGGAGCGAACGCGATTGCCTTTATTTTCGGAGTTCTCCCGCTAACTTAGGAATCCAATCAGGAACTCCGAAAATAACAGCGGGCCGAAATCCCAAATTCGCCGCAGTGACAGCCCCGCCCCACCCCACCTGTATATCATTTGTTCAGTCTATACTGGACAGAGCTGAACTCCGAAAATAAACAGCAACCGGAAGTCCCAAATTGGCCGCAGCACCAGCCTAGCCGCACCTGTATACCTTACGTTCAGTCTATACCCCAATACATAGCAGCAAACAAGCCTCCCAGCATTAACGCCGGGAGGCTTGTTCGTGTTCGCATTGTTGACTGGAGCCGCAGGATCAGCCTTTAACCGCGCCGGCGACTACGCCTTTGACGATGTATTTTTGCAGGAAGATAAAGACGATGATTGAAGGCAGAACGGCCATCACCATGGCGGTCATCGCATACTGCCAGTCCGAAGTATACTGGCCGACGAAGGTGTAAGCAGCAAGCGTCAGCGTCTTCGTATCCGGCGAGCCATTAACCATCAGCAGCGGGAGCAGGAAGTCGTTCCAGATCCACATTACGTCGATGATAATGATGGTTGTCGTCACGGATTTCAGCAGCGGGAAGATCACCGAGAAGAACAGCCGGAAACCGGAAGCGCCGTCGATGCGCGCACTTTCGTCGATTTCAAGCGGGATGCCCTTCACAAAACCATGGTAGATAAAGACGGCAAGCGGAGCGCCGAAGCCCCAGTACAGGATGCCCAGACCCCAGGTGCTGTCCGACAGGTTCAAGTCTTTGGCAACCTGCAGTACGGTCAGCATGATGGACTGGAACGGAATCAGCATCGGGACAATGCAGAGCATATAAATGACGCTGCTCCACCGGCTTTTGGTCCGCGACAGCTTGTAAGCCGCGATGGACGAAAACAGGACAATGCCGGCAAGGCCCAATACGGTAATGATCGTGTTGTTCAGGAACAGCTTCGGATAGTTGATAAACGACCACACGTAAGAGTAGTTGCTGAATTCCAGCTTGGTCGGCAGCGAAATTACGTTTGTCATAACTTCCTGGAAGCTTTTAAAAGAGTTGATCACGGCCAGCACCAGCGGGTACAGGAACAGGATCGACAGCAGGACCATAACGATTTCAAGAACAAGGCGTCCGGGCTTCAGCCTGCGGCTGCGGGTCCCGGCTGCAGGCATGGCCGCTGCGGGGCGGATGGATGAACGATTTTGTGCTGCCATTAAGCTTCAACCTCCCTGCGTTTGAAAATCGTAAGCTGAACGATGGTAATCAACAGTACCGCCACAAACAGGATCAGCGCTTTGGCTGTACCGTAGCCGTACAGGTTGTTTTGGAATGTGTCGCGGTAGATGTCGTAAGCGACGCTGTAAGTGGTGCCGCCAGGACCGCCGGCCGTCAGCGACAGAATGACGTCAAATACTTTAATCGAGTTCGTCAGCGCCATAAACACCGAAATGGTGATGGAAGGCGCGAGCAGCGGCAGCGTCACGCTGAAGAATTTGCGGATCGGACCGGCGCCGTCCACGGTTGCGGCTTCTTTTAAATCGTCCGGAATGGACTGCAGGCCCGCAATGTACAGCACCATGTAAAAGCCGACGGACTGCCAGATTGATACGCCCAGGATCGAGATAAACGCGAGTCCCGGCTCTCCGAGCCAGCTGAGCTGGAAGATGCCCCAGCCGGTGCTGGCGCCCAGCGATTCAAAGCCCTGCATGAAAATGAACTTCCAGATGAAACCTACGATAACAAGGCTGAGGATGTAAGGAATAAAAAACGCGGCGCGAAGCCAGTTCGTTGACTTCAGCTTCATATCGAGCACAAGCGCCAGCAGAATCGCCAGCACGTTCACAATGACAATGTACAGCACCATATATTTGACTGTGAACCATGCGGCATTGGTAAAGTTGGCGTCTCCAGTGAAAATTTGTTTAAAGTTGTCCAGTCCGATAAATGTCGGATTTTTCGAAATCCCGTTCCACTTTGTCAGCGAGTAACGAATCGTCATCGCAAACGGAATGTAAAATGCGACGGCGATACAGAGCAGTACCGGCAGGGTAAACATCCCGAACTGCAGCCGATCATTCCATTTTCTCCCTAGTTTTTGCATGGCGCACCTCTTTTTCTATATGGTTAAAACAACTGTGGTGAGAGGAAATGCCAAGTGCGATTCCTCTTTGTATCCTGTATTATAGAGCAGTGGATTTGCCCCCAAAATGGATTTAAGAGTACAGTTAGGGGTAAAAAGGTGAACTGTGCAAGCGCATACGCATTCGCCTGGGTACAAAAAGAAAGCTGCGATTTGCACACCAAGGGGGGACGAGGATGGCTGCAAAATGGAAGGAACAAGCCGCCCGCTGGGCGGACCGGCTGCCGCTCTACCGGGTGCGCAGCAGGCTGGTTAACAAGCTGGTGCTGCTGTTCACCTCGATCATTGTGCTGGTCGTCACGTCGCTGACGTTCATCTCCTACCAAATGATCCAGCGGGAATCCGTAGACAGCCGGATCGCCAGCACGACCAACAATCTGCTGCTGGTCAATCAGAATCTGGAGGATTATCTGGCAGGACTCGAACAGTCTTCGCTGCCTCAGCTGAGGTACGACGAAATTACCAGGGCGATCGAAACGGAATCCGAAAGCTATTCCTCGCGGATGTATCTGGAGAATTATTTGCGGAATTTGTATTATTCACGCAAGGATTTAAATGCCATTTATCTCTACATCGTCAAGGAGGGTAAATATTACGCAGTCACCAGCGAGAACTATAACGTGACGGTCCGTTCGGCTTATATGCCGGATCTGCCCGATCAGGCGTGGTACCGTAAGGCGATGGAGAGTCCGAGAAACCATGCGTTTCAGTCGTTTGCCCTGCCTGGGGAAGAGACCGGTTATGCCGTCGACACCTCTGCTTCTTTTATGGCTTATCACCGGGTACTGCGGACGATCGCCAGCCGCGAACCGCAGGCGGTGCTGTCTTTTTATGTGAATCCGTCAGAACGCAACGAAATCATGGGCGATATTCCGTTTGGGAATGGGGAGCATTTGCTGTTTCTGAATCCGGACAATATTCCTTTTTACACGGACGATCCGGAATATTTCCAAGGGATCCAAGCGAAAGGGCGGCTTGACGAGCTGTCTGCCGAGGGCGGAGGAAAGCTCACCTGGCAGGAGCAGGACAGCCGGTATATGGTTGTCTACAATATCGGCGAACAGTCCGGCTGGAAGCTGGTCAAGCCGATCCGTTACAGCGAAATTTACGCTGCGGCCCGGACGACGCGGAACCTGAGTTATCTGATCGGCGCCGGGTTCCTGGCGGCTTCAGTCATTCTCATTGTACTGACCGCGCGGGCGATCACCCGGCCGCTGCAGCGGCTGGCCCACCAGATGAACCGGTTCAGCTCCGGCGCGTTTGAGGCGGCCGCCGAGGTGCGGGGACGCGACGAAATCGCCTACCTGTCCCGCCATTTTAACGAAATGGTGGAGCGGACGAATGAGCTGATCAATGAGCGGTACAAGATGAAGCTGGTGGAGCAAAACGCGATTTTGAAGGCGCTGGAGGCGGAGATCAATCCGCATTTTTTGTATAATGCGCTGCAGGCGATTTCGACCATGGCCCTCAAAAACGGCACCTACGACATCGCCGATATGATCGACAATCTGGCCATGACGCTGCGTTACTGCATCGGGGGTAAGGATGTGGTACAGGCTGGGGAAGAGCTGAAGCATATCGAGCGGTATTTGGCGTTGCAACAGGCCCGCTTCGGCAGCCGGCTGCAGGTTGAATATGAATGGGACGAGCCGCTCAGGGAGCTGATGATTCCGAAGCTGTCGATTCAGACGCTGGTGGAAAATGCGATCAAGCATGCGGTAGAGCGGATGTCCGTTCCCGTTACGGTGGTGATTGGCGCCGAGCTGAGCGGAGAAGAAGCCATCATTTTCGTCCGGGACAACGGGCCTGGCATTCCGCCGGAGCGGCTGAGACAGGTGCTGGCCCTGCTCGGGCAGGAGTGGGAGGATTGGAAGGAACACGAAAATATTGGACTAAAGAATCTGGACATCCGCTTGAACATTCTTTACGGCGACCAGGCCGGACTCGATATCCGGACGGGAGCGGGCGGAACGGAAATGCGGATGATTATCCCTAGAGGAGGCGGCAGCCATGTATAACGTGCTGATTATCGACGACGAAGAGCCGCTGCGCGAAGCGATTCGGATTCTGGGCGATTGGGCGTCGCTTGGTGTGGCGGAGGTATATGAAGCAACGAACGGGCGGGAGGGGCTGGAGCAGCTCGCCCGGCAGCGGATCGACCTGGCGATTGTGGACATGAAAATGCCGGAAATGAACGGCACGGAGCTGCTGCAGGAAATCGAGCGGGAATATCCCGAGCTGCTGACGATCGTTATCAGCGGTTACAATGATTTTGAATACACCCGCCAGGCGATCCGCTCCAAAGTGGTCGATTACCTGCTGAAGCCGGTGAACCGGAACGACCTGAACCAGGCGCTGCGCAAAGCTGTCGGCGTACTTGAGGCTAAAAAGCAAAGCGAAAACGAATTTATCCGCAAAAACATCACCTTGAACATGTCGCTGCCAAAGCTGAAGGAGAAGGTGTACGGTTCCATTATCGAACGCAGCTTTAAAAAACATCTGAACGAAGCGTTCCTGCCGCTGATCGGTGCCGACGACCCGGGCAACCGGTTTGGCGCCGTGGCCCTGCGGCTGCTTAATTTTGAAACGGTACGGGAACGGCGGTTTCACCAGGAGACGGAGCTGATGTATTTTTCCTTGGCCAATGTGCTGGGGGAAGCTTCGGAGGATGGATTCGCCTGCTTCGCTTTTGCCAGTCCAAAGGAAGAACGCGAAATGATCGCCGTGTATACGATCAAAGCAGGTTATGCCGTCGACGAGGCCTTCCGCAGCTCTCAGCGTCTCAAAAAAGCGCTCTATGCGCTGCACGATTTATTCGGCATTGTTGCGGTTATGGGAATGGGGCCGCTCCAAGGGGAAGTGCTGGAGCTGGCTGCATCCTACGATCAGGCCAGAAACGTGCTGGCCGGCGTAGATCTGCTGAAGCTGCGCGGTCCGCTGCTGGCGGAAAAAGCGGGAGCGCTCGACTCCGCCGTCCGCGATCCCGGTCCGCTGCGCGGCCGGATCGGGCTGCTCCGGAGCGCGCTGGAGACCGGCAGCCTGGGCCAGGCGCGGGCCGCCGTGGAGGAGGCCGCCCGGCGCTGGCGGACGGCCCCGGCTTTTGGGCTCGGCGACGCCGACTGGGCAGTCCGCGAGCTGGCCGGCCTGCTGAACGATACGGCGCTGGAGCTTGGCGCGGACGGCCAAAGTCTGCCGCGCGGCGGAAGGGAGGCGCTGAAGGCCCTGGGCACAGCCGCCGATTATATGGATTTTGACGGATTCGAGGCGGTGCTGAACGCGCTGATCACAAATTACAGCGAACGTGTGCGGCAGTCGGCATCGGCGAATCGCCCGTTTCAGATCGGGGATATTAAGGACTATATCGACCACCACTATTTTGAAGACATCAAAATTTCCATGTTCACCGAAAAATATTACTTAAGCCGGGAATACTTGATGAAGCTGTTCAAGCAGCAGTTCGGGTATGGTATCCATGAATACGTGCAGAAGCTGCGGATGGAGAAGGCCCAGGAGCTGCTTGGCGATCCCGCGCTGAAGATCCAGGATATTTCCGATATGCTTGGTTATAAGGACAAAAACTATTTCAGCAAGGCGTTCCGCAATTACTACAGCGTTTCGCCGTCCGAATACCGGAGCGGGCTGGATGTCCAGACCTGAGCAATCCGCTTAAGGGCTTGGGCTTGCAGGGTTCGGTACTGAAATCCGGGGTTGAAGGGTTAGGACTTGAAGGATTCAGACTTGGTGGCTCGGTCCGGTTTAAGGGGAAAAAGACGGACAATGTGCGGCATGTCACTTTTTTACCCCCAACTAGTCACTTAATCACATTTTTATCCGCTTTCATTTTCACTATGATAGACAGCGTAGAGACTACACCACTCAAGAAAATGGGGGTATAACCATGATTAAGAAGTTAATGAGCACCACCGCTGCCCTGGTTCTTGCGGCCGGTCTGCTGACGGCCTGCGGAGGCAACAACGCGAACAACACCTCCGGCGCCGATGCGGCGGCAGGCAATGCGGCCGGCGGATCGGACAAAGAAGTTACCATCAACATGTTTACCGCCTCGCCCGAGTATACGGATGCTTTTAATGCCTATATTGAGGAGTACAAGAAAGTTAAACCAAACGTTAAAATCAACCTGGAGATTATGCAGGCCGACTACAATACGGTGCTGAAATCCAGAATCGCGGCAGGCAGTACTCCCGACGTATTCCAGACAACTGCTGGCGGGGACATCGATACTTACGCCGAATACAGCGCTGATCTGACAAACGAGCCGCTTGCGGCTGCAATGACCGACGCCGTGCGCGCCAACATGTCGTCCTCCGACGGCAAAGTGCTGGGCCTCCCGGTTAAAGGCAACCTGTTCGCTTTGATCTACAACAAGGATCTGTTTGCAAAAGCAGGCATCACCACTCCGCCGAAAACAACGGCTGAAATGAACGACGCCATCACCAAGCTTGAAGCGGCAGGCATCAAACCTTTTGCCAACGCTTATAAAGAGTGGTGGGTATGGAAACACGTCTTCCAGCACTACGTAGATGCGGCCGCCCAGGACGCAGGCATCAGCGCAAAAGAACTGGTTGACCAGTTTATCGACGGCAAAACAACATTCAAGGATCATCCGGTACTGGCCAACAACTTCTTCGAGTTTATCGACACCACGATTGCGCACGGTACGGACAAGCCGCTGGAGCGCGACAGCAATGCTGAAGTTGGCGACTTCGCCGCAGGCAAAGCAGCGATCATGACGGGTAAAGGCGCTTGGGACGAAGAAGCGATTCTGAAAATCAACCCGGACATGAAGATTGGACTCATGGGTTACCCGATCGGCGACAAAGCCGAGCAATCGGTAATCATCACTGGCGCCGACCAAGCGCTGCGGATTAACAAAGATTCCGCCGTTGCTAAAGAGACGATTGAATTCTTCAACTGGCTGTACACTTCCGAGTACGGCAAAAACTGGTTCTCGCAGGTAGCGAAGGTGATCCCGCCGATCAAAGACGCTCCGCTGCCGGATCTGCAAATGCCAAAAGAAATGGATGAGCTGCTGAAAGCCGGTCCGTCGGGCGATCTGTCCGTCAACTACTCGCTGGATACGTTCCATCAGAAGTTTGGTGAAATCATGCAGGCTTACATCGGCAAAAGCAAATCCAAAGACGAGGCTATCAAGGAAATCGAGCAGGCTTGGCAGCAGCTTGGCCGTTCGTAATCTCGAATTGAACTAGCCGCACATCAGCATAACGAAACAGGCAAGGCCCCACTTCACCCGAGCGGTGGGTGGGGCCGTTTCTTTTCTATGGTAAGATAAGGGAAGGAAAAGAAGAGAAAGAGAAGAAAGTAAGCAGGAGAAAAAGCAGGGGAAATGAAGGAAAGCCGCCGGGCAGCAGCCTGGGAGAGGAGCGGAAAACATAGTGAAACAAGCCATTGATATCGTGGAAAACGGTTTATATTTGCTGCTGGAGGTTCAGGAAGACGGGGATGTGCGGCTGCTGCACTTTGGCCCCCGTCCCTTTGATCCGCAGACGGTGCAGGAGGCGCAGAAGCCCGGCTTCCGGCTGCTGGAGCTGCAGCTGACCGGAGAAGACCGGGCGGAATACCACGGGCGGACGCACCGGGCGACGTATCCGGGCTTGCGAATGCGCTACACGGAGCATCGTGACTACCGGAATGGACCGGGGCGGAAGCTGGAGGTGGAGCTGGCTGATCCTGAAACGGGACTCCAGGCGGTCCAGCATTTTCAGTTCTATGACGGCACAGCGGTCGCCCGGGCTTGGGTTACGCTGCGCAATGCGGGCAAAGAGGCGCTTGGCGTTGAATATGTGTCCTCTTTTGCGCTGACCGGTTTGGCCAAGGAAGGCGAGCTTAGCCGGGATCAAAAAATGAAGCTGTACCTGCCGCACACCGGATGGCAGAGCGAGCTGCAGTGGCGGAGTTATTTGCTGCCGGAGCTGGGACTGTCGCATCTGACCGACCGCTCGTCCAAACGGGTCGGCGCCAGCAACACCGGCTCCTGGTCGGCCGCCGAGCATATTCCGATGGCGGTGCTGGAGAACACGGAAACAGATACGGTGCTGTTTTGGCAGATCGAACACAACGGCTCCTGGCACTGGGAGATCATCGACCAATACGATCATTTGACGCTGCTCGTAAGCGGCCCGACGGAGCACGACAACCATTGGTGGGTGAACCTGCAGCCTGGCGGGGTGTTCGAGTCCGTTCCCGTTGCGGCGGGAGCGGCGGAAGGCGGGTTTGAACGCGCGGCTGGGGAGCTTACGGCTTACCGCAGACGGATTCGCCGGCCGAATGAAGACAACCGGCTGCTGCGCGTGATTTTTAACGACTATATGAACTGCTTGTGGGGCAGTCCGACAACAGAAAAGCTGCTGCCGCTTATCGATGCGGCCGCCGAGGTTGGCTGCGAATATTTCTGTATAGATGCGGGCTGGTATGCGCCCGGCGAATGGTGGGACGGGGTCGGTGAATGGCTGCCTTCGGCGGAGCGGTTCCCCGGCGGAATCAAGGAGGTGCTGGATTATATCCGCGGCAAAGGCATGATCCCGGGTCTGTGGCTGGAGCTGGAGGTCATGGGTATCCGCAGTCCGAAACTGGCGGAAACGGACGACTCCTGGTTCTTTATGCGTCACGGCAAGCGGGTTAAAGACCGCAGCCGGTATCAGCTCGATTACCGGAACCCGGCCGTCATCAAGCATGCGGATGAAGTCATCCGGCGGCTGGTTGAGGATTATGGGGTCGGCTACATCAAGATGGACTACAACATCAATGCGGGTGTTGGCACCGAACAGGACGCGGACAGCGTCGGCGACGGGCTGCTGCAGCATAACCGCGCTTATCTGGCGTGGCTGGACCGCGTGTTTGCGAAGTATCCCGATCTTGTTATCGAAAATTGCTCCAGCGGCGGCATGCGGATGGATTATGCGATGCTCAGCCGGCACAGCATCCAGTCGACCAGTGACCAGGAGAATTACATGAATTATGCCGCCATCGCTGCGGCTTCGCCGGCGGCCTTGACGCCGGAGCAGTCTGCTGTTTGGTCGTACCCGCTGCGGGACGGCGACGACGAAGAGGTGATATTCAACATGGTGAACGCGCTGCTGCTGCGGGTTCACCAGAGCGGACATCTCGCCGAGCTGACGCCCCGGAGGCGCGAGCTGGTGAAGGAAGCGCTCGATTACTACAAATCGATCCGCGCGGATATTCCGGAAGCCGTACCATTTTGGCCGCTGGGACTGCCGGAGCAGGGCGCCGGCTGGATCAGCCTGGGGCTGCGCCGGGACGGCAAGCAGTACGTCGCCGTCTGGCGGATCGGCGGAAGCGAGGCGGAGCAGACGCTGCCGATCCCGCAGCTTGCGGGCGCTGCAGCCGAAGCGCGGCTTGCGTATCCTGCCGGTGCCGCCGGCGGATGTGCCTGGGACGCCGAAGCCGGCGTGCTGCGGGTGACGCTGCCGGAGGCGCGCACGGCGCGGGTGTTTGAAATTACAGCGAAGTGAGCTGGCTAACGGGACCAAAGAAATCTATAGCGAAGTGAGCGCCTGCGGAGCTGGAAAGTCCGCAAGCGGAACAGCCGGTCCGGATACTATCCGGGGCGGCTGTTTTTTATAAAAATGAACAGCGATGTGTTTCAGAAAGCATGTTATATTGAAGAGGAAGGCTTGCGGCTGCTTATGGAAGGAATCGTCTGCCGCCGGATGACCGGAACGTCAGAAATGCAGGGGGAAATCGGATATGTTCGTAACAGGCTCCGCCATTTTGTATGCTGTATTAACCGGCTTTGCCGTCCTGTTTCAGCTGGGACTCGCGGCCGGATTGCCGTGGGGAAGCCTTGCGATGGGCGGCAGGTTCCCAGGGCAGTTCCCGCCGGCGATGCGGCTTGCGGCCCTCGTTCAGGGCGGCGTACTGACGGTTTTGGCGCTGGTCGTCCTAAGCCGGGCGGGGCTGCTGCTGCCGGAGTGGGAAGTTTTTGCCGGAACCGGAATTTGGATTGCGGTTGGAATTTCCGCCCTCTCCGCCTTAATGAACTGCATGACGCCAAGTGCCGGGGAGCGAAGGCTGTGGGCCCCTGTGGCCCTGCTGCTGCTGGCGAGCGCGCTTGGTACAGCGTTGGGCTGATGGGCTCCCAACTTGCGTTTTCGCTTTCGGATGCGGTGCGGTACGCCAAGCCAATGTGTGGCCTTTTTGCACAGCCGGGACAAAGATGAGGAAAGAAGGATACGATATGATTGAAATGAAGCCGATCGCCGCGGAACATCTCCCTGCATTGGGCGGGCTGTACGAAGAACTAATGGAGGAGCCAACCCGTCTGGACCGGCTGACGGCTGCGTTTGACGCAATAGAGCGCGATCCGCGGTATATTTTGCTGGGAGCGTTTGCGGCGGGAGAATTGGCCGGCTCCATCATGGGCATTGTCTGTCAGGATTTGGTCGGGGAGTGCCGTCCATTCATGGTGATTGAAAATGTTATCGTTTCAAGCCGCCATCAGCGGATGGGGATCGGCAAAACTCTTATGAGTTCCATCGAGGCAGCGGCCCGGGAGCGGGAATGCTCGTATATTATTTTGGTATCGGGCGCCCGCCGCAAGGAAGCGCACCGGATGTATGCTTCTTTAGGTTATCGCGACGAACCGGTGGAAGGATACCGGAAGTATTTATAGCCAGAGGAACGGGAGAGGAGGGTGGTACTTTTTGTTCGATTGGATGAGAAGATACAACAAGGTGGAATACCTGGATCACCCCAATCCGCTGGAATTAGAACGGATGCACCGGTTCATACCAACGGAGAAACCTGCCCCAAATGGCGTAATTAGACCGCAAACGATACACTCTATGGAAACTGAGGAGCCGCCTGAGCTTCAGGAGCGCCTGACAGAAATCGCTATCTGGTTTACTGCAATGGTGGTGTGGGGAGCGGCCGATTCTCTTGCTTTTCCGGCTAGTTCCGAATCGGCGGTCCGGTTAATCATGGAACAGGCTGCCCCGTGTTTCCGAAACGTGCGACGGCTGGGGGGACCTGGTTCCGGTCAAATTTTACTCCAGAAGATAAATCCGGAGATTCCGGGAATGCTGGAACGCTCGAGCAGCGGATTGTTAGAGGTAGTTAAGGACTTGTACCGTCAGCCTTCCAAGAACAAAACGGAGCCTGCCGCCACTTCTTTGCTAACTTATACTTTGGATATGGAAAAGTTCGATCCTATCGCCGCGGAAGGTCAAGCGGAATTGAGGACGCTGCTGCAGGAGATGTATTTCGATGCGGGAGAGACCTGCCTGCTGACGCCGTCCGGCTGGCAGTTGGAAGAAGCGCTCAGCTTATCGCCCGCGTTGCGTTTTTTGGCCGGGATTGCTAAGGAGATACAGCTCCTGGCTAACGGTGCTACGGGCGAAATTTTGGTGATCGCTCTGTCGGGAGCAGCGGTAAAACGCTCCATTTTACGCGGAAGCGCCCGGGCTGGCTCTGTGAGAATACATAAGGAGTGTCTATATTTTCATACCGGGGGCGGTATGGTCTATGTTGCCAATTTGAGGGGACAGCTTCCTGTCCGCTGTCTGGCAGAGATTCAAGACGGCGCTTATTATCTCATGAACCTTTCCCAGACATTCGAGGAATTTGACCCCGCCTGCTGCCGCCGGATTCCCGGTACGGTGAGCATTGCGGTTAGTGGAGAGGCTTCGCTCCTCCGGAGGCTGAATCACGAGATTGAACGCCGTTTGGGAACAGAGCGTACAGCCGACTGAAAAAAACAGCAGAGATCAGAGGCTGTGGCGCTTGCTGCCCGCTAGGAGCGAAGCTGATCGGACCAACTGAACGTGTTCGCTCCCCTTCGTACAAACACAAAACGGCCTCCTCTTTCGCGGATTCAACTGCGAAAGGAGAGGCCGTTTGAATGAGGACAACTCTATAACGGGTTTATGCAGGCACGATAAACGTATGATTCACCATCAGCGCGATCATCGCGGCTGCGCCCAGCGAGAAGGCAATGCAGCCGGCGCCAAGCGCTCTGCGCCGGTCACGGATGAATTTTACGCCCAGGGCGCAGACAAGCAAGGTGATGCCGGCGAGGACGACGGACATGCCGACCATGGCGATCCAGTACAACACCTCAAACAGCTCAGCCATAATTCCCCTCCATACAGTCTGAATTTGTGCGATAGATCATTGCATTTTGGATTTTTGTTCTGAACTAACTATACGTTACTCCCGCCGGTTTGAAAAGCGCTTTCTTGTACTTGTTCGCCGTTTGCAATGCCCATTGCAATCTGACCTGGCCTAACCGGCTACTCGACTCTACTCTGACTCTACTCTGACTCTACTCTGACTCTACTCTAGCTCTACTCTAGCTCTACTCTGACTCTACTCTAGCTCTACACTAGCTCCAACCCAACCCAACCCAACCCAACCCAACCCAACCCAACCCAACCCTATGCTCTGCGTTTACCCTTCACGTTCTCTGCATGCTTTTTGTGACAACCTGTCGCCTTTTTTTGCCGGCCGCCCGATTCACGGGACAAACATACAGGAGGCATTTGCTGCCCGAGCGTAAGTATAGGGTATAGCGGCACAGCACAGAAAGGGGAGGAAGCAACATGGCGGGAAGACAGCTGGCAAGCAAATGGCTGAAGACGGAAGCTCTGCTGAGCGATCCGCGCATTGCCGGATACATTCCAAAGACGGTGAGATTCAGCGCGCCGGCGCTGCGGCAAATGCTGCGGCTGTATGGGAATGTGGTTATCAAGCCGGTTGTGGGCGGCGGCGGCTACGGCGTAATCCGGGTGTTTCGGCACTGGCAGGGATACGCTTTTACTTATATGAGCACAACGCGAAGCTATGCCGGATTTTCGGACATGTACCGGGCACTTACCCGCGTTAAAGTCAAACGGAAGTATTTGATCCAGCAGGGCATTTCGCTGGCTCAGATCGGAGGGCGGCCCATCGATTACCGCGTGAAGGTGGTTAAAAACGGAGATCATTGGGAGTTTCGCTCCATGGTCGGACGGCTGGCCCGTCCAGGTCTGTTCGTTACGAATTTGTGCAAGGGAGGCACGATGCTGAGCTGCAGCGAGGGGCTGCGTCGTTCGCTGCCGAAGGTACGGACGAGAGCTAAACGTTCGGAAATGCGGAGTCTCACCCTTCACTGCATCGGGCTGCTGGAGCGGCGTTTTCCGGGGATCGGTCAACTTGGGTTTGATTATGCGGTGGACCGTCAAGGCCGAATTTGGATTTTGGAGGTGAACACGCGGCCCCAATGATGCCGAGGGGAGGTGGCTGGTAGGTTAGTTTTGCAGCCCATACCCTTAAGGAGATTGTGTGACAACGGCTGCCTCCGAATGTTTGGCGTTTGAAAAGAAATAAATGGAGGTAATATATAGGGATGCCGACGCTCCTTTCTACCAAATTAGGGTCGGCATCCCTTTTTTGAAAAATATTTTTTAAGAGTAACAGCGCCGAGCGGACCTGTGTATAACTTTTATCCCCATAGTCCACTACAGAATAACAGGTGTTATCGGGCTTACTCACATTTTATACACAGGATTTCCACAACGGACTGTGGATATTGAGAACGCTTGTTCTGTTTCTGATAGTTTGCTATGATGAGAACGGAACCAAATAAAGGAAAGGTAGGTGAACGTTATGGTTGAATTATCGGATGAGTTGCTGCTTGACTCTTATTACAGAGCATTGGAATTGCAGCTGGAGCATGATTTCATCGCTCTGTTACTCGTTGAAATTCGCAAACGGAACTTACACTCTCCATGTGAGGCGGTAGTGCACTAAACCCGCGATGCAGCTTATTTGTTCCACAGTCTACCAGAGACCGCTCTACACCTAAATAGGGTATCCTCCGAATAAGAGGATACCCTTTTTCATGGATGACGTTTAGGTACTAACTGCCGAGTTATACGGCTTACAGCTTCATATTGCTGCTGTGCCCAGGCGAGAGCTTCGCTTCGGGATCAATGTACACTTTCGCATTGTTGACAGCAGTTGGCGCTTCGCCGAATCCGACAGCAATGAGCTTCAGCTTGCCGGGATAAGTAGTAATATCGCCGGCGGCAAAAATGCCGGGAATGCTGGTCTCCATCCGTGAATCGACGACAATGGAGTTGCTCTCGATCGCAATGCCCCATTCGGAAATTGGCCCCAGCGAAGAGACAAAGCCAAAGTTGACGATGACGCTGTCGACTTCGATTTCGCGCGTCTCTTTGGTTTTGATGTGGGAGAGCGTAACGCCGGTGATGAACTCTTCGCCGTGAAGCGCCGTAATTTCCGTAGGCGTAACGACTTCCACCTTGGAGGCCATCAGCTTCTCGACACTGTGTTCATGGGCGCGGAATTTATCGCGGCGGTGAACCAGCGTAACCTTCTCGGCGATGGGCTCCAGCATCAGCGCCCAGTCTACCGCGGAGTCGCCTCCGCCGCTGATCAGCACTTTTTTACCCTGGAATGCATTCAGATCGCTTACAAAATAGTGCAGGTTGGCCCGCTCGAAACGCGCCGCTTCGGGAAGCTCGAGCCGGCGGGGTTCAAAAGCCCCGACGCCAGCCGTAATAATGATTGCCCGGGCGTGGTATTCCGCTTTGTCGGTTGTTACGACGAAATGGCGTTCATCCTGCTTCACAACGGAGGCCACCTTCTCTTCCAGCCGGATATCGGCCTGGAACAGATCCATCTGGCGGGACAGATTGTCCACCAGCTCCTGTGCGGTAATTTTCGGGAAGCCTGCGACGTCATAGATATATTTCTCTGGATACAAAGCCGCAAGCTGGCCGCCCAATTGGGGCATACTTTCAATTAAGGTCACCGATGCCTGGCGCATCCCGCCGTAGAAGGCGGCAAACATGCCGGCTGGGCCTCCGCCTATGATTAACAGGTCGCTCATAGGAGCGCCGGATTGCTCGACTGTCACTGGTATTGCACCTCCAGGTTGATATATTCATTTTGCCATACTTACACACTTTCCCATTATATACGCAGACATGCCCCCCTGCAAAGACGGTTTGGACATGGGGAAAGTTAACGGAGTTTCAAGTTCTTTACCATTTGATTAATAGAACGCGAAGGTTTACAATGTATATGGTTATTTTTGAATTCCTTTAAGTTTTATTGGAATTTGTTACAGTGTAATGTGGTAATTTTCACAAAAATATCGTTTTTTAAAAAAACACATAGACAGATTTACCTGTTGGAAGGAGCCGGAACATGAGCAGCATACCTAAAATCGTTATTCTTGGAGCGGGATATGGAGGAATTTTGACCGCCCAACGTTTACAAAAGGCTTTGAATTACAATGAGGCCGACGTGACGCTCGTGAACCGACATGAGTATCACTATTTCACGACCCATCTGCATATGCCTGCAGCAGGGACGGACAGCATTGACCATACTCGGGTGTCCATCTCCAAGCTGATCGACGAATTCAAGATTGATCTTGTCAAGTCGTCGGTGCAGGAAATTCGCACACAGCAAAAGAAGGTTATCCTCGAAGACGGGACATTGTCCTACGATTACCTCGTAATCGCGCTTGGCGGCGAGCCGGAGACGTTTGGTATCCCGGGGCTCGACAAATATGCGCTGACGATCCGCAGCATCAATTCGGTGCGTCTGATCCGCGAGCATATCGAATATCAATTTGCGAAATACAAAAATGACAATAACGCTCAGGAGCACATCAATTTTGTGGTCGGTGGAGCGGGCTTCAGCGGTATTGAATTCGTGGCTGAACTGGCCGACCGGATTCCTGCCCTGTGCAAGGAATTTGATGTCGATCCAAGCATGGTGAACATATATAATGTGGAAGCAGCCCCTACAGCACTGCCGGGTTTTGCGCCCGAGCTGGTGGAGCACGCCATGAACGTGCTGACGAAGAAAGGCGTTACCTTCAAGATGGGCATTGCCATCAAGGAATGCCTGCCAGGATCGGTCATTCTCGCCAACGGCGAAGAGATCAAAGCTTCGACTATCGTCTGGACAGGCGGTATCCGCGGCAATCGTCTGATCGAAGCCGCCGGCTTCGAAGCTATGCGCGGCCGGGTCAAAGTGGATGAATTCCTCCGCGCCCCGGGACATGAAAACATCTATATTATCGGCGACGGCTCGCTGATGATTGGACCGGAAGGCCGTCCGTACCCGCCTACGGCGCAAATCGCGATGCAGCAGGGTGAATGCTGTGCGCACAACCTGGTGGCGGCGATCCGTAACCAGCAGCCTAAGAAGTTCGTGTTCAGCAACAAAGGCACCGTTGCTTCGCTCGGCAAAGGCCAAGGGATCGCCGTAGTCGGAAGCAAAACATACAAAGGCTGGACAGCGGCGCAGCTTAAGAAGGTTGTCGACATGCGTTACCTCTTTATTATCGGCGGCATTCCGCTTGTATTGAAGAAAGGCAGATTCCTGTAACATGCGGCACTGCAGCGTACAGGTTCGCGGGCTGCTGACGCGGGACGAGCTGGACCGGTACAACGGACTGATCGAAGCGGGCACCTATCTGGAGGATCAGGGACGCCACGACCTTGCTTATTTCGTCCAAAAAGAGATTGATTTTTTGATTCAGCCCGCTATCGAACGGCTGAAAGACAAGAGCCGTGCCCGGGACCGGGCGACGGCCGAGTATCTGGAGAGTCTGAAGCGGGAAGCGGGAGAAGAAGAACAGTAACGTTAACCTCATAAGCAATAACACAAGGATTCTTCCCATGCCATCAAGGCAGCGGAAGAATCCTTTTTGACGTTGATAGCGGAAGACAGTGCGTGTAATTGGGTTTGCTATCCGCCATCACCATCTGGTTAGAAGGAGAGCAGCAGCGTTAGCGTGACATGAAGTCAAGAGTGAAAAGGCGTAGCTGACAGCCGCCCAGGTTAACCCTATTGCTCCGCTACTGCTCCGCTACTGCTTCGCCTGCGGCTCGGGAAACAGCTGAAACAACCTGAGGTACAGCACGGCTCCTAGCGCGGCAAGCAGCAAAATGATTCCAAAAATCCACAGCGGTTCCAGCCATCCGGACAAGGTAACCGTTAGCGGAGCGGCAAATTTGGCCGCGGTTGCCTGCAGGCTGTCGGCGCCCATATATTGCCCTCTGGACTGCTCGGGCGCATAGCGGCTGATAAAGCTTTGGGTCACAGGCGAGCGGACAATTTCGCCGAAGGTGAAGACCGTTGTCATCAGAAACAGAAACCAGAAGTTAGTGCCGAGTCCAAGTGCAAAGGTTCCTACCCCTGACAGCAGGCAGGATAGCACGAAGACGTCGCGTTCCTTCCATTTCCCCAGCCACTTCGACATTGGGAGAATGAACAGGACAAACAGCAGGCCGTTCCAGCCCAGCAGCCAGCCGTAAAGCTTTGTTCCGCTCAGCACAGGGGAGCCCGCCAGCCAGTGAAACAGCCTTTGTGCCGGGACCTCATCCGTAAGATAGACGGCAACATACAGGTCAAGCTGCATGATCGGGATCAGCGCACAAATTCCTGCCAGCGTATAGATCCGGAAGACGGGGTCGCGGAATATCACGGCATAGCCGTTCACCTGTTCCTTAAACGACCGGAGGATGGGGCGTTTTGCTGGTTTTGCTGCCATACCCCGCTGCGGGGGAAGCGTCTCCTCGACGATTAAATACAAGGCGAGGCCATAAGCAAGCATTACGGCGGCACAGGTCCAGAGCAACTCCTCCCGGTACTGGAAAAAGAATACGGCACCCAGCGCCGGTCCCAGCACAGCCCCCACATTGTGTGCAGTCATAAACGTGGCGAACACTCCGCGGCGCTCCGCTGCGGGGACAAGATCGGCAACCATGGCCGAGCTCGCGGGTTTGTAGACGGCTCCGCCCAGCCCGATCCCGATAAAGGCGAGATAGTCCAGCCAGCGGGACGGGGATAACGCGAAGCAGGCGAACATTACGGCTTGAAGCGCCGTACCGAGCAGCATTACAACACGTCTCCCCAAGCGGTCGGCCAGTGCTCCGCCGAGCAGACTTCCGGCAAGCGCAAACAATGGGGGCACTGTCATAAGCAAACCGGCGGCCTTCGGGCCAAGGACATTGCCGAAATACACGGTGATAAACGGGAAATACATCCAGAACAGCAGATTAAACAAGCCTTCGCCAAACAGGCGAACTTTTAAATTGGCATTCCATAAGCGGATCTGCACTTTATTCTCCTCTTTCTTAGTCACTAAATAGCGTTTCCCAGCTGGGTATCCCCATGTTACAGGAACTTTCCGCCAAAATATAGACTTATAATGCGGCCTGAATTATACTAATAATATGAAAATCGAATAGCGGAACGTTTGTTTCAAATGTCCCATTAAACGAACATTTGTTCCAGATGATGGTATACAAGGCGCCTGCGTAGGCGTCTTTTTTTGTTACTTTTGCGTAGCGTAAACGATACTTTCCGGTACCTGATGCCTATCGACCAATGCCCCGGAAGATGATAAGATGGGTTTTAATGGAAATTAAGACCTATAATCACCAGAGGGCTGCCTGATATTTTTTAGGCTCCGGAAAGGCAAACAATAATCATGAAACAAGATCCTCCCGGCATAACGACATTGGAAAGATCCTCAAGGCATCGCAAAAACGGGCAGTCTAGAAAGAACAAGAAACGCACGAAAAACAAAAAACGAAGACAGAATATTTGGCTGCCTTTACTGATTGCAGTGGTATGTCTCGGAGCGGCAGGCTTCATTTTTTGGAAGCAGCTGGCTTGGTTAGGCTTTCATTATTTCGTCTCTCCCGCTGCGGAAAAGACGATCCAGCGTTCTTATGTTCCTTTGAAGGAAGACCCGCCACGTGAACAGACGGTTGAGAACCGGCTAAACGCCCCATTTTCTCTGCTGCTGCTCGGTACGGACCAACGGAACAATGAAAACGGACTGTCCGATTCCATCATTTATACGGTTATCCGGCCAAAGGAAAACAGAGCCTTGTTCATTTCTATTCCCCGCGATTCCTACACGGAGATTATCGGAGCGGAGAAGGTGAAAGGAGCCAGAACAGAAACGAAAATTAACGCGGCACATTCATATGGCGGGCCGCAGATGGCTGTGGATACAGTCGAACATCTGCTGGATGCGCCAATCCATTATTATGCAACAATTAATTTTAACGGGCTGGTGGAGGTTGTGAATGCGCTCGGCGGCGTGGAGCTTCCGGTAACCAAGCTGATTGAAAACAAAAATCCGCTGCACGAAAAGCTGCGGGTGGAGCCTAACAAACCCATCTATTCCGGGGAAGAGGCGCTGATGTATGTACGCTACCGTGAGGATTCGGATTTCAACCGCACCGAGAGACAACGGATTTTTCTGAAAGCAGTCCTGAAACGGATGCAAACCTTCGATAATATTAAGAACATCAGCAGCATCATGGACCTGGCCGGCACGAATCTCAAAACCAACATGAATGCGGACTTGATTCTTGGACTGGCGGAGAAAGTGATTCTGAAAGGGGAAGCGCCGCAGATTACCAGCCGCATGCTAAAAGGAGAAGGCAAAAAGCGCGGACAGTGGTATTACATGCTGGATGAAACGGATGTCCGCAATACTCATGACATTATTGCAACGTGGCTGGATTCCGGATCTTCGGAGGAAGAGTTAAAGGCAGCCGCAATCGGGGCAAGCAAGGAGTAGCTCCCGGAATAGCTCCGGAATAGCTCCGGAATAGCACAGAGGCCGTATCCCAATAACCATTTTAGCTCGGCTCATTGTCAGTTTTGATTCAGCCGATCCGGCCAGGACAGTCAGTTTACAGATTTACGAACATTTGTTCCTAAATTTGCGTGGAACAGGTATGGAAAAGGCCTAAATCATGGTATAATAGTAAGGACAAGGTCAACCGGTGGGGGAGACATGGCGGGAACCCGAAAGGGGGTGACGCCATGTTGCTTCTTGAAATGTGTCTTAAGATTCTGGATGCCGTCGTGAAGTTGATCAGTATCGCTTCGGGGATCACAACTTTGCGCAACACCTGGAAACGGGCACAACACAAGAAAAACCACCGGGACTAGGTTGGCGCCAAATCCGGTGGTTTCTCTTGCTTAAGTCAGTAAGCTGAACTCGCCGTGGTCTCCCACCGGCCTTTGTCATGGCGCGATGTTCCCGCATCGCGCCTTTTTGGTTCATGTACCTTGATTATAACACAATTTCAGCAAATTTATGCCTTAAATCGGCAAGTTTATTACAGCTTTAGCATTTCGGCAAAGGTTTCGGCTGTCAGCAGGTTGCCGACATAAAACGGTCCGAACTCCCCGTAACGCGCACTCACCTCGTCAAAACGCATCTCATAAACCAGTTTTTTAAACTGAACCGCGTCGTCGGAGAACAGGGTGACACCCCACTCCCAATCGTCCAGGCCAACCGATCCGGTGATCACTTGTTTAACTTTGCCGGCATAACCTCGGCCGATCATGCCGTGAGAATACATCAGCTTGCGGCGTTCTTCCATATCAAGCATATACCAGTTGTCGGCCAGCTCGCGTTTCTTGTTCATCGGGTAAAAGCAGATATGTTTAGCCTTGGGCAGCACCGGCTTAAGGCGTGCGACAACATGCGGATTCTGCATCGGATCGCCGCCGCCCTCGCCTGAGTTGTAATTACTCAGCTCGACGATGCTAACATAGGAATAAGCTTTAGTGGTATATTGCGCAAAAGCGGTCTTGTTGAATGCCGTCTCCAGCTCATTCAGCGCTTCGAGGCTCTCCCGCAGGTACATGATCACAAAATCAGCTTTTTGCCCAACGATCGTATACAGCGCGGTGCTGCCCGTCTTCGATTCTTCAACAGCATCCCATTCCGCCAAAAATGCGTTCAGTTCATCCAGCGCCACAGCGCGTTCTTCGTCATCGGCCTGATTCCAGGCCGTCCAGTTCAGCGAACGGAAGTCGTGCAGGGCGTACCAGCCCTCCAGCGTCAAAGCGGCTTCGCTCATTATCTCAGCTCCTCGGTTGTTTTCCATCTACAAGCATTGTAGCGCAATTCCCTTCCACAGGGCAAACGAAGGCGCTTTCTTGTAGAGAATGTTCATTGCTTCGTTACATTTTTTCGAGTAAACTTACCTGTAGAGCCGTGGACTGTGCGGTTCTTTATAGAGAGGAGTGCAGGATCGATGCAGTTTATCCCCGTTTTTGTGCTCACGGTGTTGTTCTTCGTGATGATGTTCGGCATCGGTTTCATTCTCAATATGCTGATGAAGACGACCTGGTTTCCGGCTTATTTGTTTGTCATTGTCATTCTGCCGGTGGTCGTATACTCGATGTGGAACCGCAGCACCTTCACGCTGTGGGAGCATATTTCTTCTTACGGTCCGGTCGACTATTTGACCGGTGTGGCTGGACTTGCCGGCGCAGTGCTCAGCGGCTGGACGATCCGCAAGCTGCGTCTGGGCGGATACCGGATGTTTTAAAGCTTCAATCAATGTTCGGAAGCCCCATCCAATGTTGCGAAGCCCCATCCAATGTTGCGAAGCTCCATCCAAATGTTCCAAAGCCCCATCCAAATGCTATAAACCCCCGCCCGTTTTTGAAATCGTAAACGTTATCATTACAGCGCCGGCCCCACGTTTGTGGGGTTTTTTGGCGTCTCCCGTGCGGACCGGCTGCAAAAGGAAACCGGCCGAATAGGCAGGCAGTCGAAGCATGTCGCAACACGCGCGCGAACGGAGGCAGAAAAGGGGGAGAATTGAGCTTTTTTCCACATTTGCGGCTGCCGATTTTGTGATAGAATAGAAATCTACATCAAACGAGGGACAGGAGGCCTCCGCCTATGCGCATGAGCAACATCCATTATTTCACCGAACATCACCGGTATTGTGTGTACCGGGAGTTTGGTCTCAGCGCGCTGGATCAGCGGATGCTCACCTCCGTCTATCAGCCGATGGTGGGAGCGTTCGCCATCGGCTTGTACCGCCTGCTGTTCGAGCATGTGCCGTCCGAAGCCATCGGTTATTCGGCTCCCGACCAGCAGCGGAGATTGTTCCTGACGCTTGGCGTCGAGCCGAACGAGAAAGGCCGCAAATACCTAATCGACCAAACCTCACGGCTGGAAGCGGTGGGACTGCTGTCGACGTGCCGGATTTTTGTGCCGGAAACCGATGATTATATGTACGAATACGAGCTGCTGGCACCGCTTGGACCGTCGGAATTTTTTGCTACACAGCATTTAACGCTGCTGCTGCGGGACAAGCTTGGGAAGTTCGCCGTGCTCGCGCTGCGGGAGCAGTTCTGGGGCGCTGAACCTGGAGAATGGGGACGCAGTCCGGTCAAAGAAAATATCTCCGTACCGTTCTATGACATTTTTGAACTGAATACGCATGTGATCGATTACGAGCTGGAGCAGGCGCTCGCCGAAGTGGCGACGGTACGCCAGCCCGGACTGCGGGAGGCCGGGGAGCAGCAAATCGGCTACAGCGATATTATTCTCCGTTTTCCGCGGGAATCGAAGAACCGGTCCCATGTAGAGAAGCTGCGGTTCGATCATAATCAGATGGCTGTCATCAACTATGTGGCCAACAAATATAACCTCGGCCCCGAAGACTTGTCCCGGCTGCTGGATGAAGACGATGTCTTCACTCCAAGCGGAGAAATTGTGCTGGATACGCTGCAGCAGAAAGCCAGCGAGCATTTCCGGCAGGACATCAAGCGCCAGGAGAAGCGGGAAATCGCGGCTGCCAAGGTGGTATCGCTGCGGGCCGGCCTGTCGGCCGGAGAAGAAACGGCGCCTCCCGAGCAGTCCGTAGAAATGGAATTTTACGTGGAAGTGCCTCCGCAGTTTATTAACCAATGCGATATTCATCAATACAATATGATGCTGCGCAACAAGCCTTACCGCGAAATGCTGCAAAAATTTTTCCCGGGGACGGTACCCGCTCCGGTTATGGATATGTTTCTCAACATCGACCTGAATTATAAGCTGTCGGAGGAAGTCATCAATGTGCTGATTCATTATTTGATGACCATGGTTGCTTCCGGGGAAGAGCAGCGGCTGAACCGCAATTTCGTTGAAGCCATTGCCTCCAACATGCTGATGAAGCAGGTTAATACTTACGAGAAGGCGGTCCGGTATATCCGCGAGCAGTCCAAGGTAAAAGGGAAAAACGCTGCCGGCGGACCCGCCGCAGGACAGCGCACCCGCAAAGCCGCCGGACGTTCCGGCAAGCCGGAGATCCCGATTGCCGTGGACGACGGCAACGGCGCGGCAGTGTCGGATCAGGAGTTCGCCGAGATGATGAAGCTGGCCGCCGAGATCAAAGCCGGCAAACGAAAGGGCGCTTCCGAGGCGCCATAAGAAAGAGAGGAAGAAGCAATGGAGTCGATGAGCGATGTGCTGCGGTCCATGAGCAGTCCGGCACTGCGCCGCCGTTCGCGCGATCTGGAGCAGGAGCTGCTGAACCATCCGCTGGTGCTGCGGCTCAGAGAAGAGCATCCCGAGCTCGGCGAGAGCAGGCTGCGGCTGCATCTGCCGCGTCTGTATCAGATGGTCGAGGAACGCCGCCACTGCGACAACTGTCCCGGTCTCGACCGGTGCCCCAACGATTTTCCGGGCCATTACAGCAAGCTAACCGTGGAGACCGCCGGCGGACAACCGGACCTGTATGAACGCAAGACGGCCTGCCCGCTGCAGATTGCCCGCGACAATCAAGAGCGGATCCGGCGGCGCATCCGCAGTTTTTATGTGGACGAGCGGCTGCTGAATGAAGGATATGACGAAATCGATATCATGGGCAAGGACCCGAGACGGGCGCTCGCGGTAAAACGATTGTTTCATTATATAGATCAGGTGAAACGGGAGGGGCTGCCGACCAAAGGGCTGTATTTGTACGGTTCGTTTGGAACGGGCAAAACCTTTTTGATGTGCTACCTGCTTCACGAATTGGCGATTGCTGGTCATACCGGCGTTATCGTGTATATGCCTGATTTTATGGAGGATTTGAAGTCCATGATGACGGACGGGCAGCGGCTGAAGGAAATGGTAGATACGCTAAAGACCTGCGACCTGCTGATCTTCGACGATATCGGAGCCGAGAACCTGAACCCCTGGGCACGCGATCATGTGCTTGGGGCGATTTTGAACTATCGGATGAACCGTAAGCCCACGTTCTACACGTCCAATTATCCGCTTGAAGGACTGGAGAAGCACTTAAGCTTCACCAGCAAAGACGGCGAAGAAGTTTATAAGGGACAGCGGCTGATGGACCGCATTACACCGTATGTTGATGTGATCCCGCTGTTTGGAGAGAACCAGCGTAAGACGAATTATTAACCTGCACTACATCATCGGTTTTTAACAAGTAAAGCGCCCCGGACCGTCTATTGGTCCGGGGCGCTTTACTGTGCAACGCTTAATCCAAAAACACAAACTTGACGATAACCATTCCGAAAAAAACAACCGCCATAAATGTCGTCATTCCGAAAAAGCCGTTCATCAGATCAAAAAAATCGTTGCGGGGCTCCTCGTTCACATGCTCCCGCGGATCGCGTGCTGCGGATACATTGGAATCCATGCCTGCCGCCTCCCGTATAACAAATGTCATTGACAAATGATGCGCTTTCTTTTCAGTATACCGAATCCTAGATCACCTTGTAAAGGAAGGAATATACGGCAGCCCGCAACTTCATTCTGTTTTGCAGAGAAGGGGAGGGGGAAGGAGCTTTTTGCACCCGGTGTCCGGATTCGCTAGAATTGTAGGAAAGACTTGGAAACAAGGGACATGGGGAGGCGCATAGAGGATGACGGAGGAACACGGCCGGCAGGCTGGAGGAGAAGAAGAACGGGGGGAACGGCAGCAGGGGCGGGAGGGGCAAGAGGCCCGGGAAGCCCGAGAAATCCGGGAGGGGCAAGAGGGCCGGGAAGCTCGGGGAGCTCAAGAGGCAAGAGGGGAAGAAGGGACCCGTGAGGCCCAAGAAGCCCAAGAAGCCCAAGAAGCCCAAGAAGCCCAAGAAGCCCAAGAAGCCCAAGAA